>JAPLMA010000064.1 GCA_026387255.1 Candidatus Omnitrophota bacterium
CGGTTCTGTTTTTAACAGAACCGTCCCCGTGATTTTAAGCCGAAATAAACTATTTGACAAACTTAAGCTTAAGCTATATAATTAAAAAACTTTGTTCTTCATTTTTTTAGGAGCATTATGAAAGAAATTAGAATCCATGCCCGCGCAGGCCAGGGCGCAATCACTACCGCGACTTTATTAGGGTTTAGCTATTTTAATGAGGGTAAATTCCCTTATGCTTTTCCCAACTTTGGGGCAGCCAGGATGGGTGCGCCGATGAATGCTTTCGTGCGGGTAGACAGCGATCCAGTGCGTTTACGCAGCCAGATTTATGAGCCAAATTACGTAATTATCGTTGATCCTACGCTTTTGCGTGGGTTTAACTGTTTTTCCGGGTTAAAAGAAGATGGGATTGCGATTATTAATGGTAAAGAGGATATGGAGTTGCCGAAGTTAAAAGCTAAACAAAAGGCTTTTTTAGTCCCGGCCAATGAAATTGCTTTAAGGAATATCGGCCGCCCATTAGGAAACACTGCTCTGATTGGTGCTTTTGCCGCGGCGACCGGAGAATTAAAATTAGATAATCTTATCGCGGTAGTTAAAAATCGTTTTAGTGGTAAGGCTCAGGAAGGTAATATTCAGGCAGTTAAAGAAGGTTTTGAATTTATTAAGAATAAATTAAAGGGCTAAAATGTTTGGACCGTTAACCGTAAAACCATCAGAGAGTAAGGGTAATTTGTCCGGAAGGTTGCGTGCACGGAAAAGAAAAGAACGCTTTTTGGGCGGATTACAATTTCTGCAAAGGTTGCGGAGTATGCGCGGATATTTGTCCTAAAAAAGATATTGCCATGGTTGCCGAAGAATCTAAGGGTGAAGATAAATGAAAGAGTTTGTAGAGGGGTCGCATGCGGTAGCGCAAATTATCAAGGCTTGTCAGCCAGGGGTAATCTCTGCTTATCCGATAACACCTCAGACACATATTGTTGAAGATTTGGCTCAGATTGTCGCCAATGGCGAACTTAAGGCGCAGTTTGTTAATGTTGAAAGTGAGCATTCTGCCGCTTCGGTAGTTTTAGGTGCTTCGGCTACCGGTGTACGGGTTTATACTGCCACCAGTTCGCAGGGGTTATTTTATATGCAGGAGGTAGTTTTTAATATTGCCGGAATGCGCCTGCCGGTGGTAATGACCTGTGCTAATCGCGCAGTGAGCGCTCCGATAAATATCTGGAATGACCAGCAGGATTCTATATCTTTGCGGGATGCCGGATGGATTCAAGTTTACGCTGAAGATAACCAGGAATCAGTAGATTTTCATCTGATTGCTTATCGTTTAGCTGAAGATAAACGAGTGATGTTGCCGGTAATGGTTTGTATGGATGGTTTTATACTTACTCACGGTATGGAAACAGTGGATCTCCCGGAGCAAGATAAGGTAAATAAATTCCTGCCTAATTATAATCCTTTGTATAAGTTGGATCCGGCGGAGCCTATTTCCATGGGGCTTTTAGCTGACCCGGATTATTATATGGAAGCAAGATTTGCCATTCAGGAAACGATGAAAGCTTCTTTAGGTTATTTGTCCGAAATCAGTAGTGAGTTTAATACGGTTTTTGGCCGGGATTATAAAGATTTATTGGTCGAAGAGTATCAGACTAAGGATGCCGATAAAGTGATTGTCGCCATGGGTTCAGTTTGCGGCACGATCAAGGAAGTGGTGGATGAGCAACGCGCCAAAGGAAAAAAGGT
>JAPLMA010000054.1 GCA_026387255.1 Candidatus Omnitrophota bacterium
GCCCTGAGTATCCGCGTGGGATCATCCTTGAAGCTTAAATTATGTAAAATACGAATGCTGCCTGAAGCCAAGTCATCTTGTCCAGCAAAAGGATCAATTATTTCTTGTTCCTTATTTAAAACTAGACTTATTGCCATAGCATTGATCGTAAAATCCCGGCGTTTAAGATCTTCCTTTAACGACCCTGAGCTGACCACTGGAAGCACGCCTAAAGAAGGATATTTCTCCTGACGCGTAGTAGCAATATCCACTTTTACCCCATCCGCTAAAACTAAAGTAGCCGTTCCAAATCGCGGGTGAGTTTTTAGAGTTGATTTTAGTTTCTGCGCCAGATGCTGGGCAAAAATGATACCTCTTCCTTCAACCGCAATATCTAAATCCAGGTTCTTAACCCCCAAGATCAAATCACGTAAACATCCACCAACCAGGTATGCCGGCATCTGGGTTTCCTGGGAAACTTTAGCAGCCTGATTGATAACTTCTCTTAATTCTCGAGGTAATTTTTTAAAATATTCTTTCATATTTTACCTACCTACCGTCTACTAACTACTACCTGCTGCCTTTACGGACGCGGGTGAAACATCTTATGGATTGTTTTCAATCGCTCTTTATCAATATGCGTATAAATCTGAGTAGTGGAAATATTGGAATGCCCCAACATCTCCTGCACTGAACGCAGATCCGCGCCTCTCTCCAATAAATGCGTAGCAAATGAATGCCGCAGAGTATGCACTTTTATCGATTTCTTAATTTTAGCCGCTAAAGCATACCGCTTAACCAATTTCCAAACGGATTGCCGGGATATTTTAGCCCCCAAACGGCTGATAAAAAGTGACTCTGAAGCTTTTCGCTTTAAAAAATGCGGCCGGCTAAACTCTAAATAACGTTTAATACTATGGATAGCTTTCTTGCCTAATGGAATAATCCGCTCTTTATTGCCTTTTCCGACGCAACGCAAAAACCCAATATCTAAATTAACATTATTAGTTTTAAGGTTACTTAATTCCGAAACCCGCATTCCCGTGGCATAAAGAGTTTCTAAGATTGCCCTATCTCTAGCCCCCTGGCGGTCACGCACATCCGGTTGGCTGATTAATGCCTCCACTTCATTTAAAGAAAGGGTATCCGGAATCTTCTTCCACAGTTTCGGAGAATCAATTAAAGTAGTCGGATCGTTTTTTAAAACTCTTTCTCTGGCTAAAAAACGATGAAACATGCGTATCGCTGCCAACCGGCGCGAGATACTGACAGGCGATACTCCTTGTGCTTTTTGAAAAAGCATGAATTCAACAATATCATTTTTAGTAGCTTTAGAAAGCACAACGATTCCACGCTGATCAATAAAATCCAAATAAAGATTCAAATCCGCTCGATACGCAAGAATGGTATTTTTAGCCAAAGCGCGCTCAACCGAAAGATAATCTAGAAATGAATCAATAAGCTCTTTCATTATAATCCAAATGAATTACTGCTCTTTTCTCTGGCAATGGTGGTCGCTGATCCATGCCCCGGATAAACCTTAGTATTGGTTGGCAGGATAAATAACCTTTCTCTGATTGCCTTCTCTAACTGCTGCTGGCTGCCCCCCGGCAAGTCAGAACGCCCTACTCCCTGATAAAACAAAGTATCACCAGTAAAAATAATATCTGTTTGCGGTTTTTTCATTAAAAGGCCGATACCTCCCGGGGTATGCCCGGGAAGATGTATCACTTCCAATTCTAAACAATCTAATTTAATAATTTCTTTATCTTCCAAAGTTTTAATCTCAGAATTAACCTTATAAGCTAATGAAAAACTTGCGGAAAGATTTTTTCTGGCATCGATAAGCATCGATAGATCATTTTTATGTACATAAACCAAAACACCAAATTCGTCATCGCTTCCAATATGATCATAATGCCCATGTGTATTGATCACCATGGCTGGTTTTAATCTATGCTTATCTAAAACCGCCCTGATCTTGTTAACCTGGTCACCGGGATCAATAATAATCGCCTGCCCACCGCTAGCACAAGCAAGAATATAACAATTAACCTGCATCGGGCCAACATTAATAGTCTCTAAAATCATTTTAGATAGTTCCTTATCTTAGGATAAATAAAACCTCTATGAATGCTCGCCTTAATGCGCTCAGCAGCCCTTAGATTCCGGCTGTCATTTGCCCCATAAAGATCACTTTTTATACAATCCAAGAGATCATTTAATTTGGCAATCTCTGAATCAAAATTTTTCTGGGCATCGGCGAGGAGCATCATTTTCATATTAACCAAATTCTTTAATGCCTCTTGAGCACAATCTACTTTTTTCTTTAAACTCAACTTTTGAGTCAGGGCATTAATTAACTCATCATGCCAAGAACTCCAATAAAGATAATACTGCCGATAAATCTCCTCTTTGGTCATATTCGGCCCTTTATATTCCTCTGGGGCAAGAACCATCTCCACCGCCGCATCCGACTTCTTAGATTTACGGGTAAATTTACGCGTAAAAGACTCACAGCCAAAAACAGTAGTTAGTAGGCAGTAAATAGCAGTTAGAAAAAAAATCTTTTTAAAAATATACTTGGCATTTATCATTTAGTCATCTCCTCCCCAATTAGGGGACACCGGCGCAATTCCAATTAACGCCGGGTGTCTTAATTATAAGCACCTAGTGCAAAATCCCGCCTGTTATTCTGAAGCAATTAAACGGGAAAAATCTTTTTCATTAATAATTTTTATTCCTAATTCTTTAGCTTGATTAAATTTTGTGCCGGTGTTCTCTCCGGCTACCAAAAAATCAGTTTTGCTGCTTACGCTGGAAGTGGGAATTCCTCTAAATTGGCGCACTAATGCTTCTGCTTGCGAGCGAGAAAATCCTTCCAGCTGACCGGTGAAAACTATCGTTTTACCGGTTAATTCATTAGTCTTCAGCCTAGAAATTTCCTGACGCATATTAATCTGAGCATTTTTCAACTCCTGAATCAATTTCTTGGTTTGACTTAAATGAAAATAGTCAACAATTGAACCAGCCATAACTTCACCAATCTCGGATATCCGATCTAAATCGCCAAGCTTAGCCTGAATAAGATTATCCATACTACCAAATTCCATCGCCAACGTATAAGCAGCTTTCTGCCCAACATGGCGTATGCCTAAAGCAAAAATCAAACGCGCCAAAGGCTGCCCTTTACTTTTCTGAATCGCGGCCGATAAATTATTGGCTTTTTTATCTTTAAATAATTCCAAATCGAGCAAATCATTAATTTTAAGTTTATAGATATCCGCTAAGCTCTTCAGTAGTTTCATTTTAACCAACTGGTTAATTACCGCTTCACCCAGACCTTCAATATCCATCGCGTCGCGACTGGCAAAATGCAAAAGCGCCCGCTCCAGTTGGGCTGGACAATCAGAATTAATGCAGCGATAAGCCACATCCTGAGCTTTTTCTTTAATAATCTTCTCTTTGCAGGCAGGGCACTTTTGGGGTTTATTATAAGGCTGCTTACCTTTCTGTTCTACCACTTTTACTACCTTAGGAATCACATCCCCTGCCCGCTCAATAAGTACCCGGTCACCAACCCGCAATCCTAATCTTTCTATTTCATCAAAATTATGCAAAGTAGCATTACTTATAATAACCCCTGAACATTCTACCGGCTTTAGTTGCGCGGTAGGAGTAATTACTCCGGTCCGCCCGACATTAACACTAATTCCCAAAACTTGCGTAGTTGCTTGCCGGGCAGCAAATTTATAAGCCACTGCCCATCTGGGGCTTTTGGCAGTAGAACCTAATTCCTTCTGTTGTGAAAAACTATTTAATTTAACCACTATGCCGTCAATTTCATAAGTAAGTTCATCGCGCTTATTCTGCCAATGATTACAATAATCAATTACCTCTTCTATATTGCCACAAAGAACAGAATTTGAATTTAGGCGCATACCCCAATCTTTTAATTTAGCTAAAAAATCCCACTGAGTATTAATTGCCTGGCCACTGTAAGCGCCTAAAGAATGCGCAAAAAAATTAAGACGGCGCTTGGCAACAAGATTA
>JAPLMA010000026.1 GCA_026387255.1 Candidatus Omnitrophota bacterium
AGAAAGGTTTTGAACCACTGCCGGAAGGTTTTAAACAGGTTAAGTTTAATGATTCGGCTGCGGTTAGCAGTGCGATTACCGAAAAGACAGTAGCGATTATGCTTGAGCTGGTGCAAGGTGAAGGTGGAATTAATGTTGCCAACCGGGAGTTTGTCCTTTTTTTAAGAAAAATCTGTGATGAGAAAAAAATACTTTTAATTATCGATGAAGTGCAAACCGGAATAGGCCGCACAGGAAAGATGTTCTGCTACCAGCATTACGGTATTACTCCGGATCTTTTGACTTTAGCTAAGGCTTTGGGCGGTGGTTTACCTATCGGCGTCTTGATCGCTAAAAAAGAATTGAGTGATATCTTGGCTCCGGGTATGCATGCTTCTACTTTCGGGGGAGGCCCGGTAATCTGTAGAGCAGTTTTGGGGGTTTTTAAGGCCATGCAGCAAGAGAAGATTTTGAGTAATTGCCAAAATATGGGGAAGTATCTTTTAGCAAAGTTAACTTTTCTAAAAGATACTTATCCGGTGATTAAGGAAATAAGAGGGCTGGGTTTAATGCTGGGGGTAGAATTAAATATTCCAGGAAAACAGATTGTGCAGGCGTCTATAGAACGAGGCTTATTAATCAATTGCACGCATGATTTTGTCTTAAGGTTGATGCCGGCATTGAACGTTACTAAAAAAGAAATTGATCAGGCAATGTATATATTGAGCAGGGTATTAGAGGATAACTTGTAGAGGACAAAAATGAAAAAAGATTTGATTTCTATCAAGGATTTAACTAGCCAAGAAATCGAGGAATTATTTAACCTGGCGGTTAAATTAAAGAGGGATAGAACTAAATTTAACAAGGTTTTGTCGGGTAAGACCTTGGCTTTAATTTTTCAGAAACCATCCAATAGAACGCGGGTATCTTTTGAGGTCGGGATGTATCAGCTCGGAGGTAATTCTGTTTATTTATCTCCTAGTGAGATCAATTTAGGAGTTAGGGAAACAATTAAAGATGCGGCTAAGACTATCTCGCGGTATGTGGACGGGATTGTTTTAAGAACCTTTGAGCATAAGAACTGTTTGGATATGGCGCACGCTGCGGGAGTTCCGGTAATTAATGGTTTAAGTGATTTTTCGCATCCTTGCCAGGCGTTAGCTGATCTTTTTACGATTGGGGAAAAATTTTCACGCTTAAGCCATGCCGGGCAGAAAGTGGCCAGAAGATTAAAAGGTTTAACACTGGCTTATGTTGGTGACGGAAATAATGTTTGTAACTCTTTACTATATGCGGCGGCTAAAACCGGAATGAATATTGTCGTGGCTACTCCTGCCGGATATGCCCCCGACTCCGAAGTTGTTAAACAGTCAAAAGAGATTGCTAAAGAGACGCTTAGTCAGATAACGATTACCCAAGATCCGTCTAGCGCGGTTAATGGTGCTCAGGTTGTTTATACTGATGTCTGGGCGAGCATGGGGCAGGAAGAGGAAATTAATAAAAGAAAAATTATCTTTAAAGATTTTCAAATTAATGCTAAACTCTTAACGGCTGCAGCGCCGGGTGTTTTAGTAATGCACTGTTTACCTGCGCACAGAGGTGAAGAGATTACGGATGAGGTTATGGATAGCAAGAATTCGATTGTCTTTGAACAGGCGGAAAATAGAATGCATGTGCAGAAGGCAATTTTGATAAAATTATTAAGCAAAAATTAACGGGTCCTGTCTTGGGTATTTTCTAGCGCTAGACGCGCGTCGAAAACACCCAAGCCACCCGTTAATTTAAAATAACTTTTACCTAAATTAGGGGAGAGATAATGAAAAAGGTGGTTTTGGCTTATTCAGGCGGATTAGATACTTCCTGTATTGTGCGTTGGCTTAAAGAGAGAAGTTATGAAGTAATTTGTTTTGTGGCGGATTTGGGCCAGGGTTTGGGCCAGGGTGAAAATTTTGAAGCCATTGAAAAGCGTGCTTTAGCGGCAGGCGCATCTAAAGTATATATCCGTGACCTTCAGGAAGAATTTATTAACGATTTTATTATCCCATCTTTAAAGGCTAATGCGGTTTATGAGGGTAAATATCTTTTGGCCACGGCATTGGGCCGGCCGTTAATTGCTAAGTATCTGGTGCAGATCGCGCATAAAGAAAAAGCTACTGCTGTTGCGCATGGATGCACAGGTAAAGGCAATGATCAGGTCAGGTTGGAGGTTGCCGTAGGCATACTTGATCCAAGATTAGAGATTATTGCTCCGGTGAGGGAGTGGGAATTTAAATCACGGGAAGAAGAGATTGAATATGCGTTAAAATACAAT
>JAPLMA010000039.1 GCA_026387255.1 Candidatus Omnitrophota bacterium
TTTTCATCGCTTACTCCAATTGCAGCGCCTCTTGAATTCTAGCGTGAACAGTATCTTTGAGTAAAGCAAAATCTCCTGGGCCATAACCATCGGTAGTAACCGGCTCAAGCACGATAACTTTTGCCGCAACTTTAGTTTTAAAAATCCAACTACCCTTAGGAATAGCCGCGTGCGTACCCTTTAAACAAATCGGTAAGATTGGCTTCTTCTCCTTAATCGCTAACTTAAATGCCCCGTTCTGAAACTCCCCCATTTCATTACTGCTGCTGCGGGTGCCTTCCGGAAAAAATAATACCGACATATCTTTTTGCAGCCAACGGCTGGCCTCTTGATAGATCGCCTTAATGCTTGAGAAATCACCCCGGGTAAGCTTAATGTGTTTAATCAAACTCAAACACCAACCAATAAAAGGAACGTTGAACAAACTGGCCTTAGCTACCCATTTAAACTGCATCTTGGTCTGATAAAGCGCCACAATATCCGCCATGCTCTGATGATTAGCGATGATTACGTAGGTCTTTTGATGGTCAATATGCTGGAGGCCGCTGACTTTAAGGCTCCAATAGGGATTTAAACCAATCAATAGATCCGACCACCAGAAACATTGCACGTGCGTGATCTTCTTTTTCTTATCGAACGGAAAAAGCAGGATATTTAAGGTAAAAACTACCAAAAAAAGCAGAATGGTTAATAACCCACTACCTACCCAGATAAATGCGGAAATGATTACTTTCATACTCTTCAACTAACTATAGCCCAAATCCTAAGGGTTGTCAACTTTAAATCAAGGGGACGGTTCTATTTTTCATTATAATAAGGGTAGCTGACGTTTAAACGTCAGCTACCCTGTGGATAAAAAATAGAACCATCCCCTTGATTCTTCGAATTTAGACGAGATTATTTAGCGTTATTAGAATAAAAAGTGGCTAATCCCACAGCACTTCCAGCAGCGATACCTCCGGTATAAAGCGCTACTGGCTGTGAACCGATAGAAGGAGCGGCCTGGCTGGGCTTATTTTTATTGCGGATAAGAAAAAAACCAACAGTTATAAAAAGTAACACCGCAATCAAAGCTACCTGCGTTATTATCGTTCCTCTATTCTGCTTTAGCATCTTTTCCTCCCTTAAATTTTAGATCCCCGTTTCCTAATCATTACGCGTCCACCAAGCCTGAACGAGGCGATCCCACAAAAGATTTGTCATTATCCCCCCCCCCGGGGCATTTTCGGCCATTTCAATGGGGACGGTTCTGTTGAAAATAGGACCATCCCGATTATTTTTATTTAATAACACATCTTTAAGCAAACCGCCTAAACATTCATCTCTTTTCATCAAAGCATTAAACATGTTCAGCCGCAGGCCATTTGTGTTGGCGTAACTGCTATGCGCCACCCAGCAACGCACAGCATCGCGGATTTTGCCTTCTTTTATCTTCCGATTGCTTAATAAATATTCGAATTTTTTAATTTTCTTTTTAAAACGCCTAACATTATCCGTGGTCAGCCTTCGATGATTTTTAAATACCCTAAACCCCAGGAATTTAATCCCCGTTCCAGTATTATATATCTGCGATTTACCTTCGTGCAATTCGAGTGCCAACTTAATTTTTAAGAAATCCCTTATCTTTGACTTAAAGGCGACAAGTTTTTGCTTATCATTTTCAAAAATGATAAAATCATCCATATAGCGGATATAGAATTTTGCCTTTAAATCAAATTTCACGAAGTAATCCAGCTCGTTTAAATAAAGATTGGCAAAGAACTGGCTGGTTAAATTCCCGATGGGCAGGCCCTTTCGCTCCCCCGCGTAAGCAGCCGAATCAATAATCTCGTCCAAAAGCCATAATAAATCCTGATCGTCGATTCTTTCCCTTAAAACATCTTTAAGTATGCCGCGATCAATGGAAAAAAAATATTTCTTTATGTCGCCGTGAAAACAAAACGCGTTTGGCCTTAAAAATTTCTGCGCCCAATCTAGCGCCTTATGCGTGCCCTTGTTTTTCCGGCAGGCGAAAGAATGATAAATAAAGGCTTTATCCATTAACGGCTCAATAACATCATGCACAGCGTGATGCGCAACCCTGTCTCGAAACGGCGCGGCGGAAATCTTGCGCTCCTTGGGGTCATACACCGTAAAAACCCGGTATTTCCCATGCTGATAGGTTCTTTCCTTCAATTCACTGTGCAGCTTTTCTATCTCTGCTTCAAGATGAAAATTAAACTCTGCCGCTGAATCAGTATATCTTCTAGCCTTTGCCGCCAGATAAGCTGATTGATAAAGATTCTCTTTTGAAATTATCGTAGAATAGATAGAGTTTATCA
>JAPLMA010000119.1 GCA_026387255.1 Candidatus Omnitrophota bacterium
GCAATGTACTACTACTTGGGCGGGAAAATTTTTATAGACTAAAATATGCAAAGGCAGCTCTGAACTTGGTTTAATTTCACCTTCATATTTACCACTCGCTAAATTTACTTTAACAATATCGCTGTCATTTAACTGACCCAGGTATGTACCCGTAGCCGTAATGAGAATATTGTCAGCATCTAACTTTACGCTTAAATTTCCAGATTTAGCCACCGCTAACCGAGCATCATAAAGCCGCTTGCCAACTTTAATTATCTCAAACCTTAATTCTTTTTCGGTCATATTTATACCTTTAAATAAATGTGTTTGGTAATTAACTTTGCCGGCGTGACATCAAAAGCCGGATAATATGCCTTGACTTCTTTGGGCGCCAAATATAACCCCTGATAAATTTTTAATTCATCTGACGGCCTAATTTCAATCTGAATCTCTTTGCCGCTCTTTAATTTTGAAGCCGGCGGGCATAGAACATAAAATGGAATTTTAAAATACTTAGCCACTACCGCGATTTGATAAGTGCCGATCTTATTGGCAATGTCGCCGTTTAAGGTTAAGTGATCTGCCCCGACGATAACTTTGGTCACTTTACCTAATGATAATAAATATGCCACCATATTATCAGTAATAATCGTTACATCAAAACCAGCGCGCATAATCTCCCAAGCAGTAAGCCGGGATCCCTGCAGGTACGGCCGGGTCTCCGTAACATAAAAACTTATTTCTTTGCCCTGCTCTTTAGCAAACTGAGCGATTAACGGCATTAAACCGCTGACATTACAATGCGTCAAAATTACATCACCACTTTTAAGTAAATTTGCGGTAGCTTGAGCTTGCTGGATTCTTTTCTCCTTCAGCATCTCTAAAAAGCCTAAAATGCTTTTCTCTAATGGCGCGCCGCTTTTTTCTATTCCCAAAACCATGTCCGTTAAGAATTTAAAGGACAAAGTCGGCCGGGTGGCATTAATCGCTGTGGCAACTTTAACCAGATTCTTATTTTGCCGCTTACTTAAAATAAAAGTGTACAATTCTTAGCTTTTATATAGGCAAGTTTCTGAGGAAGCTGGGTTTCATCCAGGATATGAATAGTGTTACCTTTTAATTGTATCGGCCAAAATAATGGAGAAAATTTCATATTTTTATTTTTTGCGGGTGGCTTGGGTGTTTTCGACGCGCGTCAGCGCTAGAAAATACCCAAGACAGGACCCGCAAAAATTGATTTACTTGCCTTCTAATTTCTTTACTAACTCCAATGCGATTTTTATTAAATTGCTCTCTGCCATATAATAAAGTGGGTTCATAAAACCCATTTCACCGGTAATTACGTTGCCCGCGCGCCTTCTTTACGCTTGGCTTCCACGATCTCGCGTGTTTCACGCAATAAAGCATCCGTAGTCCAGGCCTTGCCACGATGCACACTTAAACCCATGTCTTTAGCAATGCTAAATAAAAGATCGGAAAGTTTTTTATCGCTTTCTGTCTTAAAATCCTTATCTACATAATATGGTGTTACCCCATCTCCGCGAATAACCTCATCCACCACAAATAGATCACCAACCTTAATATTCTCATCAAGTGACCCACAAGTACCTACGCGAATAATATTTTGGATGCCCGCATTACACATTACTTCCGTAGTAATCGAGGTATCCGTAGAAAACCTTCCCCCATTAATCCCCGTGACCTTAATTCCCTCATAAGTACCGGTATACATGGTATATTCCATAAAAGAAAAATTACGTACGGGATTTTCTATTTTCTTCATTAATACATCCAACCGATCACGCGGCCCGGGTACAATCGCATATTTACCCACATCCTGCGGCCGAAGCTGGACCATCTCCGTCAAATCTCTCCCCGTTAAATGAACATTTTTCTGCATCTGCATATTATCATTCTCCTTTTAATATAGTAGACAGTTTATGTAACTATATATAATAACTAAAGTTATGAAACAAATACGAGTAACTGCCCTGTGGATATTTGTTATGTATCACCATTATTTACAATGAGTTATATAGACTGTCTACTTTCTCTTTTATTTTTTGAAACCTCATCTAAATTACATCCGCCTATGGGGAAATGATCCCTTGTCCTACAAGCGAGGACATAATAAAAATACTTATAATTCTTGCCCAACAATATATATTTAAAAGTATGAAGAATAACTTAGCATATCCTTCGAAGGCAAAAATGCATGGCGAGATTCCGATAGCAACAATTATTGTAAAAATAGTAAGTGGAAGGCTATTAAAGGCAGGCGGATTAAAAAACTGCAAGAAGAAATACAACGGCGCATTCTTCTCTCTTAAGTTTACCCAACCACTATCATCTGCCCCAAAAATAAAGCTTGAACTAAATAAAAAAATAATTAGAAATAATAGCAATAATTTCATGCGCATATTCATTTCAGTTATTTAATTCAACTAATCTTAATAAGTTTCTCTAAATTCCCACCCAATATTGCAGCTTTGTCTTCTTCTGCAATATCCAAATCTTTTACTACCTGAATTCCAGCTGCCACATCACTCTTTGCCGGCCAGTCGCTGCCCCACAAAATACGTTTTGGGCCCATAAGTTCAAGAGCCAGCAGGAAATTCGCCTTAGTGATATCGCCGCTGGTATCCACGTAAATATTCTTAAAATAATCTGAAGGAAGCGCCTGCAGGTCTTTAACAAAGTTCATCTTGCGCAGCATCTGGTAAGTGGAATCGAATCGCTGCTTAAGATAGCAAATTGCCCCGCCAAAATGGGCAAAAACAAATTTCACCTTAGGATACTGCCGTAAAATATCCGACATTAAAAGCTTGCCAATTGAAATCGTCGTATCAAAAACATACTCAATTACCGGAGTAAGCAGAGGGTCTTTAACCCGTTCATAACCTATCGGATTTACAATCTGAGAATGAACAAAAATCGGGATGTTTCTTTCTTCCGCCAACTTATATACCGGTAAAAACATCCGATCATCAAGATAAATTCCGTTATAACTTGAAGCCAAAGAAATGGCCTTAAAGCCTAGTTCGCCCGTTACGCGCTTTAATTCCTCCACTATATCAATAGAATTATCCAGCGGAAGAATCGCAGCGCCGATAAATCGATTGCCATAGCGTTTAAGGATCTGGCCAACATTATCATTATAAAGATGCGCCACTTGGCTGATGCTGCCTAATTTTAAATGCGCATCCGTGGTCGGATAACTTAAAACTGCCCGCTGGATTCCTGCTCTATCCATCATTCTTAGCTGAGATTCAATATCACCCCAAGCTTTATGAAAAAAATGGGAATTGGCGATAATCTCATCCGGCAGCCAATGGGAATGTGCGTCAATTAACATTAATGTTCTGCGCCCCCTAATATACGGTGAGTCATTTCTTTTTCATAAAGCGCCTTGATTTCCTCTAAGGCTTTTTTCCCAAGCTCTTTAATAATTAATTTTTCGATAACGTTGAGTTTTACATCCAGAAAAATAAACTCCGGATTCGTCCTTAAGCCCTGATATTTTAATTCCAGACAGGCCTTTTCTTTGGCCGAGATATATTCCTGAAAATTATTTACCATTTTCTCCAATTCAACTTTTTCATGCGGCAAATAAGAACCCATCAGCGTATTTTCCATCTCCAGCAAAATATCCTTATCAATCTCCACCTGAGTAAACTTGCGCTCGTACTTATCAAATGCCTCTTTAGTGGTTTTATACAACCAAACAAAATAGCGTTTTTTTAAATTCTTAATATCTAGACTATTCATCCATCCTCCTTTATTGAAAATGGGCCCCTATTTCCTCACTAACTCCACTGTATCAAAATAAAGTGTGCCTTTCGATCCGGGAAGCGGCTCAAATTGAAACACTTTAATCGGAAAATCAATTTGCCCGTTTTTATCCGCGCCATCGGGCTGCCAATCATCACGTACCAGGAATTTATCAAAACTGACCACTACTTTTTTCCATCCTTTAAAATCATCATCTGTTATAAATCGCCAGATTTCTCCACCGCTATCTTTTATGTCAAAAGCAATCTTGGCCTTAGAATCTGTCCCGTAAACATAAAAAGATATAGCGCTATAATCCTCCCATTTCACATCTGCTGGCTTAACTGTCCACTGCGCATTCTTAGCATCTAAGCCTGCACCGCGGGCAACATAAATATAACCACCGCTAACAGCATCATAAGTTACCTTAAGCGACTGATTACCGGTATTCTTAATCTCTGTAGCTTGCGTTACTTCAACCGTAGAGCCATTACCTGAGCCGAAATCAACTGTTCCTTCCGGACCGCCAGAAACCGAAATTTCAAAATCATCAAGCAACAGATTATTTCCTTCTGCCAAACCGCTTCCTGCCCCAAACAAAAACATAATTGCTGCTAAAAAAAATAATCTTTTCATTTCTTTTCTCCTTTTACTTTCCTGGATGCTGTTGTTTAAACGGTATTACCGGAGCGGTCCAAGGTGTTTGTTGGTTAATGACTGAAATCTCCAAAGGGCAAACATTAGCCGGCACGGTTAAGGCAAAACGTACCGCATCTTCTATTGCTTCAGTACTCATTAAACGCGAAGTATCAGCTGTAATATCTTTAAGTTTACCGGTAAGCTCTGTATCGGTTACCCCGGGCAAAATAGAGGTGACCTTAATCCCCTGGTCGCGCAATTCCCAAAATAAACCTTTAGAAAAAGCACGCAGGCCCACTTTAAGCGAACTATAAACAATAAAATTCCTGGGGAGAGGATCACAAAGCGTTGACCCTGAAACCATATTGATTATCGCTCCTGATTTATTCTTGAGCATATCATTAATCACCAGGCGAATTAAACGCACATAACCCAGATAGTTGGTATGCGCCAACCTTTCAAAATCCTCAATTGGCTGCTCCTGAAAAGGATACTGAGATGACACCCCGGCATTATTAATCAAAATATCTATCCTGCCAAATTTTTCTTTTGCCTGATTAACCAAATTTTCCAAGTCCGCCAACTTAGTAACATCACAAGCAACAGGTAATACT
>JAPLMA010000067.1 GCA_026387255.1 Candidatus Omnitrophota bacterium
GCGCGCCGTGTTAATAACATTAGGAACTAATTTTTCATCACGCCCTTCCCCAAGATACAGATTAAACGACCCACTAGCGCCCTTGATCAAAAAAGAAATCGCTATAATAGCGATCCCCTGCCCTCCCAAAAAAGGCCCTAGGTGACGCCATAAATTATGACTTCGGGAAAGGTGATCCAAATCCTGTACAAGAGTCAGTCCAGTGGTGGTAAAACCGGACATAGTCTCAAAACAAGCATCAAGAAACGACTTATAATGTCCGCTTAATAATAACGGTATAGCGCTAAATGCCATCGCAGCCAGCCATGAAAGAGCAATCACAACCATTGCCGAACCAGTATGTAGCTCCTTATCTGTTTTACACAGCCAGCTTAAAACCAAGCCGGTAAATATAGCAATATTAGCGCTGATCAAGAAATCCAAGGCAGGATTAGGTTCTTTAAATAAAACAAGTCCGGTAATAAACGGCACAAACATTGTCAGGCCAATACCGAGGATTATTCTTCCCAGATAATAGCCGATGTTCTTAATATCATTTACTTGAGGCCTAAGTATCATCGTATATACTGAATTGCTAATGCAGATACTGAACCTACGCCGATAACTACTATTACATATACCGCTTCCCAAAATATTCCCAGCGTAACTGTATAAAGAATAGCGATTTTCTTCATAGCATTAAGTCTCTCCTGGCATACAAAGTCAAAATACACAAAAACCAGAGGATAAAACACTCTGGCACTGTATCAAATCAACTTATTTTTGTATTTATTCTATTGGTTTACCATACGCTTTTGTATTTATTCTATTGGTTTACCATACGCTTGACGAACAAAGAAGGCAAGTCAAAAAAAAGTCAAAACGAGGAATTAATCATCAGAATGGAGACGGTAGCCTACGCCTGGCTCCGTAAGTATATATGCGGGGCGATCCGGGTTAGGCTCGATTTTGCTGCGCAAATTACTCATCGTTACGCGTAAAAGATGTAAAATACCTTCATAATCTTCTGTTTTATCCCAAATCTCACGCAGAATTTGTTTATGGGTAAGGACTTTACCTGGATTTAAAAGAAAAAGCTTGAGAATATCATATTCAGTAGGAGACAAATCAATCTGGCTATCTTCAACAATTACCCGGCGGCTAGTAATATCCACCACAAGCTTGCCTGTTCGCAGGATTTCTTCTTTTTCTAAAGGCAAAAGGCGCCTCATCACTGCCTTCAAGCGCGCCAGCAACTCTCCAACAGAAAAAGGTTTGGTAAGATAGTCATCTGCACCAGCATCAAGCGCAGCAATCTTCTCAAGGGGATCATCCCTTACCGATAAAATGATTATCGGGGTCTTTGTCCGTTTACGGATTTTTACAATGATTTCTCTTCCATCCATATCAGGAAGCCCTAAATCAAGAATGATGACATCCGGATGGACACTAACCGACTCTATTAGAGCTTCTTTGCCTTTTGCTGCTTCAAAAATATCGTAACCGTACGCCGAAAGAGATGTCTTAAGAAAACTACGTATGGATTTTTCGTCGTCAACAACCAAAATTCTTAAATTATTCTGTTCTGCCATTATGTTTTTACTCCAGCGGGAATTCTATAATAAACGTAGCCCCTTTACCAAGAACACTTTCTGCGCTGATATGGCCGCCATGAGCCTCAATAATATTTTTTGAAATACTTAACCCCAAACCGGTTCCCAGTACATTTTGAGTGCGCCCAACCCGATAGAACTTGTTAAAAATATGACCCAGGTCTTCCTTGGGAATTCCATAACCATAATCCCGCACAGAAACACGCACCTTACTTCCAATACAAGAAGCTCCAATTTCAATTGCAGAACCATCCGGGGAATACTTTAAAGCATTATCAATAACATTCAAGAAAGCCTTGAGCATATATGGAAAATCAACGTTTACTTCAGGCATCTCCTTTGGTATATTTATTTTTATGTTTCGGCTACCGATCTTATCTTTTAGCTGCTCAAAACATGTTCCTATGAAATCCCTCAAATCACATGGTTTTTTAGAAATCCGTAATACGCCAAATTCTGTCCTGGTCATATCCAGAATATTATTTACTATACGATTCAACCTCTCGGATTCACCACGCGCCGTCTCCAAAAGTTCATTTTTTTGCTGT
>JAPLMA010000001.1 GCA_026387255.1 Candidatus Omnitrophota bacterium
CACTCCTTTACACGAATTAAATTCAATCTGTAAAGTTACGTGCGTAATAGCAAAATGTTCTTTAAGCGTTTCTTCTACTTGTTTTACTAAAAGGCAGGTTTCGCTAACCGCCATATCGCGCGACACATTGATATGTGCCTCAAAATGGATGTCCCGCTCAGTTACTGCCCATAGATGCGCATGATGAATATCTTTAACTTCCTCAATATCCTCAATAAACTCCTGGATTTCCCTTAAGTTTATCCCCTTGGGAACATGCTCCATGAGGATGTGGGTGCTTTCTTCAATAATCTTATACCCTTCCCTTAACACATAAATACCAATTAGAATAGTTAAAGCCGGATCAATCCAATAGGCTTTGGAAATAAGGATTGCTACGGCACCAATAATCACCGTAATAGAAGAAAGAAAATCAGAAAAAAGATGCACATATGCTGCCCGTATATTTAAATCTTCATGCGCATGCGCCTTAAGTAGAAATACAGAAACAATGTTCGCAATTAACCCAATTGAAGCAACAGATAACATAAGCACGCTGTTAATCGGATGCGGATGGGAAAATCTGGAAAATGCCTCTTTAAAAAGAAAAATCGAAACTATTACCAAAACACAGGCGTTAAAAAGAGCGGCCAGAATCTCAGCGCGCTTATAACCGAAAGTCTGAGCCTCGGTATTTTTACGCTTAGCAAGGCGCACCGCAAAGAAGCTGATCACCAAAGCCATAGTATCGCTTAAATTATGCAAGGCATCAGAGATAAGCGAAAGACTTCCTGAGAAAACACCACCGATAATCTGTGCTACAGTTGTAGCAAAATTAAGCCCTGCGGATATAATCAACCGGCTTTCTTTATTATTTTCTTTGTGCATATGTATTTTTTATCTTACTTAACTATTGCTCCAAAAATCATTCCTGTAATAGTAGCCATAACTACTACCAAGCTCACATAAACAACTGTTTTTTTAGTACCCATAATACTGCGCAGCACGAGCATACTTGGCAGACTTAAAGCCGGACCGGCCAAAAGGAGTGCTAAGGCAGGACCCTTACCCATCCCCGAATTAATCAACCCTTGAAGAATAGGCACCTCAGTAAGTGTAGCGAAATACATAAACGCCGCTACAATTGAGGAAAAGAAATTTGCCCACAAAGAATTACCTCCAACAAGTGCAGCAACAAAACGCGATGGAATCACCCCTTCATGACCTACCCTTCCCAACAGAAAACCAGACACAAGCACTCCGCCCAAAAGGAGTGGTAGTATTTGTAAGGTAAAACCCCAGGTTGCGCCAGTCCATTCTTTTAATTCATCTTTTTTGAACCATCTAAAGAGCATAACAACTAAGCTCGTAAGAGAGAATCCCGCGATCCACCACTTATACTGATAAATTAACGACCAGATTCCATGATCGCCTTCAAGTGGCTTGCCCCAGTTAGCAAATACCAAGAATGCTACCATGGAAACAAAATAAAGAACGGTTTTACCTAAAGAACGAGCTTCCTTTACTTCTCCAACATTGAAATCACCACTTACCTGACGCGCTCTTTCTTCCTTTAAGAATATAAGATGCATTAAAAGACCGATAACAACACTAAAAACTACTGCTCCTATGGCACGTGCCAATCCTAACTGCCAGCCAAGGATACGCGCCGTTAGAATGATAGCCAGGACATTTATGGCAGGTCCTGAATATAAAAAAGCTACCGCAGGACCAAGACCAGCTCCGCGCTTATATATACCAGAGAATAGAGGCAACACAGTACAGGAGCATACCGCTAGAATCGTTCCCGATACCGAGGCAACGCTGTAGGAAAGAAACTTATTCGCCTTAGCACCGAAATACTTCATTACCGATGCTTGACTTACGAATACCGATATAGCTCCTGCGATAAAAAATGCCGGGACTAAACATAAAAGCACATGCTCCCGGGCATACCATTTAACCAATGCCAATGCTTCAAAGACCGCGTTATTAAAACGCATACTTTCTACCGGCAGATAAAAACAAACCAGAAATGCAGCTAATATATATAGAAACTTTTTCCAATCTTTCATTGTTTACCCTTTCCCTTAATCTTACAGCAACCACCTTCAATCCTAATTGCCTTTATATTAACTAATCCATCAGCTATCTTACGGTGAGCTAAAGTAATGATTCTGGAGAAAGTCGATCGGGAAATCTTCATTAACTCTGCCGCTTCCACCTGTTTCATTCCTTCAAGACAGGCCAGACGCACAGCCTCAAACTCATCGAGTGTTAAATAGACCCCTTCCAGCTTATTTAAAGGTTTACAAAGTGGCTTAAAACACCTTTCACC
>JAPLMA010000074.1 GCA_026387255.1 Candidatus Omnitrophota bacterium
CCTTTGCGCGGATTACCGTAGGCTTCTAGTTTGGTCTTTTTAATCTGGCCCAATTTGGTAACCATGACTAAATATTTATCTGAGGAAAATTCTTTTACCGGAATTGTTGAGCTTACCTTGGCGGACTGCTCCATCTGCACCAGATTAATAATGGCTTTCCCCTTAGATATACGGCTAGCCTGCGGAATTTCATAAACCTTCAGCCAATGCACCTGTCCTTTATCCGTAAAAATAAGCAGGTAATCTTTAGTGGAGGCCACAAAAAGATGTTCGCTAAAATCTTCTTCTTTTAATTCCGCCCCCATTGCCCCGGTTCCTCCGCGCTTTTGTTTACGATACGAGCTTACCGGCAGGCGCTTAATATAACCGCCGTGGCTAATAGTAACCACCACATCCTCATCCGCGATTAAATCTTCAACTTCCAACTCCTCTGCCTCTCCTACGATATCTGTGCGGCGCCTATCCCCATATTTTTTCATTAAATCCTGCAGCTCTTCTTTAATAATCGCTTCAATCTTTTTAAGCGAGGCTAAAATCGCCTGACATAATTCGATCTTTTTAAGGAGCTCAGCATATTCGGCATCAAGTTTATCGCGCTCCAGAGCGGTAAGGCGCTGCAACTGCATTTCTAAGATGGCCTGCGACTGAAGCTCAGAAAGTTCAAATTCCTTCATTAAATTTAGTTTAGCTGCTTCCACGCTCTTGGAGGTCTTAATCACCCGGATAATCCGGTCAATAAATTTAAGCGCAATTTTTAAACCTTCTAAAATATGCGCGCGCTTTAAAGCTTTATCTAATTCAAATTGCGTACGCCTGCGGATCACCACTTTGCGATGTTCGATATAACAATCTAATACCTGACGTAAATTTAAAACCTTGGGCCGGTTATCCACCAAAGCCAACATAATAATTCCAAAGGTGTTTTCTAATTGCGTATGCTTAAAAAGCTGATTTAAAACAATCTGAGATTCAATATCGCGCTTAAGCTCTACCACGATGCGCATACCTTCTTTATCGGATTCGTCGCGAATATCGGAGATACCTTCGATTTTTTTATCGTCCACTAAACCGGCAATTGCTTCAATTAGTCCGGACTTCTGCACCTGATAAGGAATTTCGGTAAAAATAATTAAGTCTTTGCCATTTTTCTGATGTTCCACAGTGGCCTTTGCCCGCACCAAAAGCTTGCCCCGGCCGGTGGTATAGGCATCCTTAATCCCGCTCTTACCGCAAATTAATCCACCCGTCGGAAAATCCGGCCCCTTAATATAGCGCATCAAATCTTTAATTTCTGCTTCCGGGTGATCCAGCAGATAAACAATTGCTTCGCAAACTTCATTTAAATTATGCGGCGGAATATTGGTCGCCATACCCACGGCAATACCACTTGAACCATTAACCAAGAGATTAGGCAAGGTGGCCGGTAAAAGCAACGGCTCTTTTAAAGAAGAATCAAAGTTTGGCCCAAAATTTACGGTTTCTTTTTCAATATCACCTAACATTTCATCACTCACTGCGGCCAGGCGGGCTTCGGTGTAGCGCATCGCGGCAGCTGCATCCCCATCGACCGATCCGAAATTTCCTTGACCATCCACCAACGGATAGCGTAAAGAAAAATCCTGCGCCATCCTAACCAGGGTATCATAAATCGCCACATCCCCGTGCGGGTGATACTTACCCATAGTTTCACCGACTATACGCGCGCATTTTTTGTAGGGCTTAGAATGTTCCAGATTAAGCTCACGCATCGCGTAAAGAATGCGACGGTGTACGGGTTTGAGGCCATCGCGCACATCCGGTAAAGCCCGGCCCACAATTACGCTCATGGCATAATTTAAATAGGAATCCTTAACCTCATCCTCAATATAAACCTGAATTATTTTATCGTTGCGTGTATACATGATTTAATCCAAATTCTAAACCCTAAATCCGAAACTCTAAATAAATCCTAAACCTAAAATTCAAATATTCAAAACTAAAACTTTGATTTTTAGTTTTTGAGTTTTGGATTTGTTTAGGATTTAGGATTTCGAGTTTAGTATTTAACATACTATATATCTAAATTTTTCACTTGGTGCGCGTGGTCTTCAATAAATTGACGGCGCGGCTCAACCTGATCCCCCATTAAAACGGTAAACATTTTATCTGCTTCCACGGCATCCTCTAAAGTTACCTGTAAAATTGTTCTTTT
>JAPLMA010000036.1 GCA_026387255.1 Candidatus Omnitrophota bacterium
TGCACTGCCTCGCGGCGGCTGACAATAATACTGCGCCGTAAATTATTCACCTTAACAATCTTAAACTTAAATATCTTATATAAGATATCTTTGTCGGCAATGTTACGAAAAGAAGAAAGTGAGCTCGGCAAAAACCCTTCAATTCCCATAATATCGACCAGGAATCCGCCTTTAACCTTCTTTACCGGCTTACCTTCTACCAGCGTACCATCATTAGATAACTTAACAATTTTGTCCCATCCCTGCATGCGCATGGCTTTTTCACGCGACAGAGTCATCACTCCGGCGTCATTTTCCATGGTCTCCAGCAAAAACTCCATCTCTTTGCCAATCTCTAAATCTTGCGAGCTGAATTCAGCAATCGGAACAATACCTTCCGACTTAAAACCCACATCCACTAAAACTTCTTTGGTCTTAATTTCTACGATTTTACCGCTGACCACCTGGCCTTCTTTTAAAACTTTAATGCTTTGATTATACAATAACTCTAATTCTGCTTTAGTTTCAGTTGACATTTTAAAATCTCCTTTAATGTAATTTTAAATCTAACCAGGTTAGATTTGTCAAGTTCTCTAATTATTTATTTTATGTTTTAACAAAATAGCCAAAATCATCTGTTTCGATTTCATGATTTGGCTCCCCCTTTCTATGCGAATTTGTGCGTAGTATAAGCCTGTTGATTTTATACCCCATCTTTTAAAATTATCTCTTTGCCCAGCGCCAGCAGCTTCTTGGCTCTAAGTAAGCTCTTGGCCTCAGCATAGGAGCGCATAATTGGCTCTGTTCCTGAAGCGCGAAACATCAACCAGCTTTGGTCTTCACAAAGAAGTTTTATGCCGTCGTAATCCTTAATCTCGACAACCTTTTTCCCCAATAATTCATTAGGCAAATTTTCTTTTCTCGGCTCAACCCTTTTCGCGATATGAAAATCCTGGCGTACATAATAAAATTTACCAAACTGTTTTTCAGTTTCATTTAAGATTTTTAAGATATTTTTATTGCGATAGACCATCATTTCAATCAATAAAAGCCCGGCCATTGTTCCGTCGCGCTCCGGGATATAATTCTTAACCCCCATGCCGCCGGCTTCTTCACCGCCGGCCACAATATCCTCGCTTTCCATAAGATCCGAAATATATTTAAAACCTACGGGAGTCTCATAAAGCTTAATCCCTAAGAATTTTGCGATGTTGTCCATCATCATCGAGCCGCAAATAGTTTTGACTAACCCTCCGCTCCAGCCACGGTCTTGATTTAAGTGCAGCGCCAATAATCCCAGGATCTTCTGGGGATGTATAAATACGCCACCCGGAGCCACGGCCGCAATCCTGTCCGCGTCACCATCCAAAGCAATACCTAAATCAAACTTTTCATTTTTTACCCGAGCTTTTAATTCCTCCAAATTTTCCTCTACCGGCTCAGGCCGGCCTCCATCAAATGAAGGATTAATCGTGTTACGCATAAATTCTAATTTTATGCTCGTGCCTTTAAGCACCTGGGCGATAAAACTATCCCCGGAGCCATACATTGAATCCACCAAGACTTTAAATTTCTTATTCTTGATTTTCTTTAAATCAATATAATTGCGGATAAATTTTATATAATCTTTAATAATATCTACGGGTTTTATCGGGCAAGCCAGAGGCGCATCTTTAACCGGCGTTTTACCAAGCAGGTTTTCCACTTGATGAGTTATCTCTTGGCTAGCTCCGCCACCGGCGCTATTTTTAATTTTAAAACCATTATACTCGGCCGGATTATGCGAAGCAGTAATCATAATCCCTAAATCCAGCTTACGTGTTTTAACCACAAAACTTAATGCCGGGGTAGGCGTGGGCCGGTCAGAAAGCACCACCTGCATACCGTTATTTTGCAGAACGATTGCTGCGGCTTCGGCGAATTTCGCTGACATAAAACGCGTATCATATCCCACCGCCACCTTTTTACCCGTCCCTAAATAATCCGCTACTGCCTGAGTTAAAATCCTTACATTTTCCAAAGTATAGGTATCGGCAATAATTGCTCTCCAGCCGTCAGTACCAAATTTAATCTGTGAAACCATATTGCTCATCGTGACCTTCTCCTATCTTAAACTGTCTATTGCCTGTTTAATATTCTTCGCCCCAAAGATGTATGAACCGGCGATCAAAACATTTGCTCCTACCTGCTTTACAAGCTTTGCCGTTGAATTATTAATCCCGCCATCAACAGCGATATCCTTGGCAAAAATTGCGCGCAGTTGCCTTGTCTTTTCTATTGCTCCCGGAATAAAAGCCTGTCCTCCAAAACCCGGATTCACCGACATCACTAAAACAAAATCTACTATTCCCAAAGCCGGTTTAATTTTAGCTAATGCCGTGCCCGGATTTAAAGAAATCCCCAGCATTACTTTGCTTTTTTTTAATCTTTTGGCGATTGATTGTAATTCTTTTAAACTAACTGTCTCAATATGTACAGTAATCATATCGCTGCCGGCATTAACAAAAGCGCCCACATATTTAGCCGGATTCTGAATCATCAAATGCACATCTAATGGCAGCTCGGTTGACTGGCGCATAAATTTTACTACCACCGGGCCGATAGTAATATTCGGTACAAAATGGCCATCCATCACATCCACGTGGATTAAATCTGCGCCTGCTCGCTCAACCTTTCTAAGTTCCGCGCCCAGTTTACTAAAGTCTGCCGATAATATCGACGGAGCAATCATTATTTTCATAATCTTCTTTCTCATAGTAGACAGTCTATATAAAATCTTGCAACACAATTAGTTACAAAACAAATACTTTCTCCCCCTCTTACTCATATTTGTTTCATAACTCATCTATTATTAGATACTTACATACACTGTCTACTCTACTTGTATAATTTCTTCTTTTTAATATAATCAAAAACTTTATCCGTAACTAAATAACCAAAGGATTTATTTTTAGCAACACACTGGCGCACCTCAAAACCTGAAACATCCACTGCCCGGATCGCTAAAGTCTTGATATACGGCGGTATCTGCTCCAACGCATACCCCGGACGAGTTGCCGCTACAAATTTCACCATCTTAAGTATTTGGCTTAAATCTTTCCACTCGTTTAAATACTTAAGCAAATCTGAGCCAATAATAAAATAAAGCTCATCCTGACTATATTTAGTTTGAAACTCTTTTAAAGTATCAATAGTATAAGAACGCCCTTGACGTTTAATCTCCACGTCCGACACGGCAAAAAACTTATTGGAAGCCACCGCTAATTTTAACATCTTTAAGCGGTCTTTAGCCGGAGCAATATTTAAATTATCTTTATGCGGCGGTAAAGCCGTAGGCACAAAAATAATTTTATCCAACCCTAATTTTTCCCTTACCTCTTCGGCTAAAATTAAGTGGCCGATATGCACCGGGTTAAAGGTTCCACCCAGGATGCCGATCTTCATACCCTAACCTGGCCTGAGCCGTAAACCAAATATTTATAAGTCGTCAGTTCTTCCAACCCCATCGGGCCGCGGGCATGCAGCTTATCGGTAGAGATACCGATCTCCGCGCCCATGCCAAACTGGCCTCCATCGGTAAAACGGGTTGAAGCATTTAAGTAGACGCAAGCTGAATCGATTTGCTTTAAAAATTTCTCCGCGCTATTATTATTATCCGTAACAATGCTATCCGAATGATGTGAACCATATTCGTTAATATGCGCAATGGCCGCATCTAAATCATCCACCACTTTAACGGACAAAATTAAATCTGAATATTCCGTGCGGTAATCTTTTTCGGTTGCCCTTCTAACCAGGTTAGACGAATTGGCAATTTTTTGTGTGAATGCGCATCCGCGAATCTCTACCCCCGCCTCCCTAAACTTTTTAAGCATTCCCGGCAGAAACCTGGCGGCAACATCACGATGCACTAGCATACTCTCCATGGCATTGCAAACTCCCGGACGCTGTAGTTTGGCATTCAAACAAATATTCTGGGCCATATTTAAATCCGCTTCTTCATCCACATAAACATGGCAAATTCCTTTATAATGTTTAATCACCGGTATACTTGAAGAACTGACCACCTTTTTAATCAACTCTTCTCCGCCCCGGGGAATAACCAGATCAATATAATCATTTAATTTAAGCAAATAATCTATAGCTTGACGATTAGTGGTGGCAATCAGGTTAATTGCGCCCTCTGCCAGGTTATGTTTTTGCATGACCTCTTTTAAACAATTAAAAATCGCTAGGTTAGAGTTTAAAGCCTGGCTTCCTCCGCGTAAAATTACACTGTTACCGGATTTAAAACAAAGCCCAATACAATCCGCCGTGACATTAGGACGTGATTCATAAACAATCGCCACTACGCCAATCGGAACGCGCACCTTCTGAATACTCAAACCTCCCGGCGTATCCCAAGCACGCATAACTTCGCCCACCGGATCTTTAAGTTTAGCAATATCCAATAAAGAATCTGCCATCTGTTTAATTCTTAGCGCATTCAAACTAAGCCGGTCAATAAAAGCCTTACCTTTACTTTTAGCTAAAGATATATCTTTCCGGTTGGCTTTTAAAATAACCGACTTTTTGCTTAATAAAGCGGCAGCCATATCTTTGAGCACCGCATTCTTAAAAGCTGCGGATAAAAGGGCCAAAGAACCACAAGCAATTTTGGCTTTCCGGGCAACTTCCGTTAATTCTGTTTTTAGATTTTTTTTCATTTTTTTAGCAAAGTAAATATAGTGCCCTGGCTAAACGGATTAGCTGACAGTTGACTAATAATCCTGTCCCTTCGGCCATTAGCAATTACGCAAGGAACTCTTCCCTCAACCGCAATGCGTGCCGCCTCTAATTTCGTCACCATGCCGCCAACACAAATCTTTTTATTCGTCGGACAAGCTAAAGATTTTATTTTCTGCGAAATTTTATCAACTTGACGAATAACTTTTTTGTTTTTATCTAATAAACCTTCCACATCCGAAAGAATAATTAAAAGGTCTGCGCCCACCAAGATAGAAACTAAAGCGCTCAAACGGTCATTATCGCCAAATTTAATCTCCTCAGTGGCGACAGAATCATTCTCATTTATAATCGGCACAGAGTTTAGTTTTAATAAAGTATTTAATGTATGCTTTGCGTTTGCATAACGTTCCTGGCGAAAATCATCCCAGGTCAAAAGCAATTGCGCGCAATTTAACCCATGTTGCTTAAACGCCAGCTTATACACATGCATCAGCTCATGTTGGCCAATCGCCGCAGCTGCCTGCAAATACTCTAGCTTTTTAGGACGCGTATTAAGTTTTAAAATTGACATACCCAAAGCAATCGCACCGGAAGAAACTACCACCACCTCTTTGCCCTGCTTGACTAACTCCGAGATCTGCTGAGCAATTTTATTCACTAAACCCGTATCCAGTTTATTCGCCTGGGTGGCAAACAGGCTGGAACCGATCTTCACGACAACTCTTTTATAATTTTTCGGCGACCGCATCGACGAGCTCCTCTAATCCTTGTTTATTTAACGCTGATATCGGGTAAACTGTTTTTTTAATTATTTTTTTAAACCGCTTTAAATTTTCCTTTGCCCCTTCCAGGTCCATTTTATTCGCGCAAATAATCTGACGTTTCTTAAATACTACTTTGCTATAATTCTTTAATTCTAAATTAATGTTTTTATAATCTTCTACCGGATCCCTGCCTTCAAAACCCGCCATATCAATAAGATGAATTAAGATCTTAGTGCGCTCAACATGTTTTAGAAATTGATCCCCTAGTCCTCGTCCAACTGATGCCCCCGGAATTAAACCAGGGATATCGGCAATCACAAATTTTCGATGCGTACTGGCAGCCACCCCTAAAATCGGCCCGGTCGTGGTAAATGGATAGGCGGCAACCTTAGGATGCGCGTTAGAAATCACAGAGATTAGTGTAGATTTACCGGCATTCGGAAATCCTACCACTCCCACATCCGCCAGAAGCTTTAAATCCAGTACAATTATTTTTTCTTCACCCGGCACGCCCAAAGTGGCTTCTTTGCGGTGCCAGTTACCAATACCGCCTTTGCCGCCACGCGCCACGATTACCTGCTCCCCATCAACATCCAGATCGCGTAAAATAGAACCGGTGGCAAAATCTTTAATCGTCGTGCCCAGAGGAACTCGAATAATTACATCCTCGGAGCCTCTACCTTTTTTATGGTTACTTGAACCATGCCCGCCGTGTGCGCCAAAAAAATGACGATGATGCTGAAAATCTAAAAGGGTAAGCAGGTTACGGTCTGCGCGTATAATAATATCCGCACCCTTGCCGCCGTCTCCGCCATCCGGAATACCCTGGCGTTGATACTTATCCCGATGCAGGCTTTGACAACCCTTGCCGCCAGAGCCTGCGCGGATATTAATTTTAGCCCCGTCAATAAACACTTATCTTATAAGCCTAAAACAATCGCTTTAATTTTTAACTCCGTAAGCTGAGCACGATGGCCTTTTTCCCAATGTGAATTCTTACGCCGGCGATGCTTGAAAGCCGTAGTTTTCTCGCCCAGCATCTGCTTAAGCACTACTGCTTCGACTTTAGCGCCCGAAACATATGGCTGGCCAATCTGGACTTTTTTGCCGTCCGAGACTAACAAAACTTTATCAATACTAATATTATCTCCTTTAGCCACAACCTGTTTATTCACCTGGATAATATCATCCTTGGTTACACTATATTGTTTTGATCCAACTTCAATTATGGCATACATTTGACTCTCCTCTTTAAAAGTAGGTTAATAACCAATTCGTAAGCTTTATATTATATACCTGGTAGATTTAGGGGTCAAGCTAATTATCCACACTAATTAACAGGGTAGGGGAGGTTTAAACCTCCCCTACCCTGTGGATAATTAACTAAATTTTATATCTTCAAGATGCGCGGCAGGGTTGGAAATGAGGTTAACCTTAATTCGGTATTTATGCTCAATCGCGCGCAAGGCCTCCTTATCTTTTAAGATTTCATCAATCACAGGCGGCGCCAAAGTAAGTGAGGCCTGTTTTAAGGTTTTGCCCTTAAGATAGCGTTTAAGCTCTTTTAAAGCAAAAATTCCCAAAGTCTGGGGTGAGCGCAATTTGCCTTTACCCTTGCAGTATGGGCAGGGATGAAAAGAAAGCATCTGTACTGTCTTGTGAATGCGTTCCCGGGTCATCTCCACTATTCCAAATTTGGAAATTCCCAAAATATCGTATTTTGCCCGGTCACCGGCCAAGGCATTTTTCAAAATATTCAATAATTCCCGGCGATGGCCTTCGCGTTCCATATCAATAAAATCAATGACAATAATTCCGCCTAAATCCCGCAACACCAACTGGCGGGCAATCTCTAGGGCCGCTTCAGCATTAACCTTAAAAGCCATCTCCTCTTGATTAACCTTTTTCTTAAAGCCACCGCTGTTTACATCAATCACCACCAAACCTTCAGTCGGTTCGATTATAAGATAGGCTTTAGATTTCATATAAACATGGCTTTCAAAGATATGATTAATCTGTTTCTCCACATCCTTTGCGCCAAAAAGATCATCCCCCCGGTAAAGTTCGACTTTTTTACACAGGTAACTTAAAAACGTGCGCATAAAATGTTGGATTCGGTAAAATTCAGGCTTAGAGTCAACAATCAATTTGGTGACATCTTCGGTAAATGAATCCCGAATTGCCCGCAGCGCCAAATCATACTCCTCATAAACTAAAGACGGAGCCTTCTTCTCCTGGGCAATCTTCTCCAGGCGTTTCCATAATTTATAAAGAAACTGCGCGTCGCGGATTAATTCCTGCTCGCTCCGGCCGCTGGCCGCAGTGCGTACTATAAAACCTACCGGATCAGGAAGTTTGAGCTTTTTAAAGATATCCCGCAGTCGTCTTCTTTCAACTTCATTCTCAATACGCCGGGAAATCCCCCCTTGTTTATCCAGCGGCATAATAACTAGATACCGGCCGGCTAAACCAATCTGCGTAGAAAGACGCGGCCCCTTAGTGCCAAAAGATTCTTTGACTACTTGTACCAAAACTTCCTGGCCCTTTTTTACCTCTTTAATCGGAGTCTGAGCCGGCGCCTCGATAGACTCATAAGCAGATTCAATTTCCGATAAATACAAAAAACCGTTTTTAGGCAGGCCAATATCCACAAAAGCCGCGCCAATCGAAGGCATCACCGCCTCAATTCTGCCTTTATAGATATTCCCCACGATCGTGCGGTCCTGCGGACGCTCGATATGAAACTCCAACAGTAGGCCGTCCTGGACGATCGCCACCCGCTTTTCTTGTGTTTCAGAATTAATTAAAATTTCCTTGGACATCTTTTAAGCTAATCCCTTCTGGTAATTTTTTTTGCAGCCTATCTTTAAACTCCGCCGGCTCCACCGGAAATCTTAAAATTATAGAAGCTTCTTCGTGTTCGCTTTCAACTCCTAACTTTAAAGCTCTTTTTAAGCTTAATTTAGGATGTGGGGAAAAACCTTCTGACATTTTAAGCGGCAACTCTGCACGGCGCATCGCGCGCGTGAATAGGCGCATCAGGTCTAAATGCGAAATATAACGCATCAGCCCTTTCTTAGAAAAACTAAAATTTACTCTATACATAATAACCTACCCCCCCATTTCCCGTTTACCTCCGAAACTGTTTCGCAGCTAATCGGGAAATGGGGGTGTTTTATTTATTTTTCTTCTTAATATCTAAAGGCTCTTTCTTAATTTCAACAGCTGCCGGGCGGCCCAATCTCTTTTCTAGCTTGGCCAATTCCTCAGGAGTATACTCATTTTCGTTAATAATTTTGGCGGTGATAAAAATTAAAAGGTCAATTTTTGTTAAAGTATTTGTCTCGCGGCCAAAAAGCTTTCCGATCCAAGGAAGGTCTTTTAAGAAAGGTATGCCGATAAATTCTTTGCCTTTGACATCCTTAAGTAAACCACCAATCACAATCGTTTCTTTATCTTTTAGTAAAACCTGAGTTTGAACTTCGCGCACATCAATAACCGGGTAACGCGTGGTCGTAGAATCCGTACCGGCAGTCGAAGTAGCAGTAACTGAAGAATCAGAAGAAGTAATGCTCGGGTGGATAATCATATTAATATAACCCTCTTCACTTACTTGCGGCACCACATTTAACCGAATACCGATCTCCTGATAATAATCCAAAGTCTGAGTAACCGTAGAATTAGTTCCCGTAGTGCCAGCGGTAACCGTAGATTCAAGTATCGGCGTATGATAACCTACCAGCATCGATGCCTCTTGATTATCCAGCGTCAGTATACTGGGAGCAGAAAGAGTATTGGTATTGACATCGTCCTCCAAAGCGTGAATTACTGCCTCAAATTTAGTGCCGGTTAATTTCTGAAAGATAAATTCAGCACCCGCGTTATAAGGCTCATACCCTAAAATCGTAGTAGTTGCCGGGCTAAATAAAGACGGCACCAACGGATTAGCAGTTGTAGCAATCGTACCGCCATGGCCTCCAGTAGCAGTACCCCCATATGTCTGCGTTGTTATGGTATTAGTTGTTGCGGAAGTGATCGAACCCAACCCCCAATCCAAACCAATATCCCTTAATCTATCGCGGTTAACCTCAATGATTTTTGTTTCAATAAGCACCTGCTTAGGTTTAATATCAAGCTTAGGTAAAATTATATTACGTATTCTATCCAGAGTACTAGCCGTATCCGTAATTACCAGCATCTTGGATTTTATCGCCGGATCAAACTCTGCTTTTTTCATTATCGTTTCACCAGCGGCATTCTTCTCATAAGAAACTGCCTCGGACTTAGTCGTTCCAGCTGCCTCTTTGGTCAAAGCAGCGCTAGAAGCAGAATCCCGGCCAATCTTAAAAGTGCCAAACTGCCAACCTTTTTGCCCACGAGTATAAAGCACAGAGATCTTTCCGCGCGGAGAAAGCAAAGGAATAATAATTTTCTGTGCATCTTGGGCATCCAGAAACTTCAAAGTGATAATTTCAGTTTGCAAAGGTTCATCAGCAGCAATCTTAGCCACATTCTCTATCTTGGTAACTAAAATAACATTGCCCTGCCTTTGTGAACCAAAACCATAAGTTTTTAATATCACATCCAGAGCGATCTCCCAGGGCACATCGGCTAAGCGTACTGAAACATTACCAATCACATCCGGAGTAGTTACAATATTGATCCCAGATTTATAAGAAATTATCTTTAAAACATTATTAATATCTGCTTCCTTAAAATCCAAAGTAACATTGCCCGAAGAAATCAAATCACGTTGAACATCTGCATTGATAACCGAAGCTTCTGTGCTTTCCGGCACAGGCGCACTCGGCTCGACTTTTACGAGCGGTGTATCTTGCGCGGCATAGGAATTCACATAAAAAGTGAAAATAAAAATTAATAGTAGTTTTTTCACCGTACTTCCTCCTTGGTTAACTCTACTTCTAAAGGTTCGCCGTCTTTAATAAAGATGACTTTATTTTCTTGAATTTTTAAAACCTGATAATCACCAACTATGTCGCCAATACCTACGACGTTAGTATTGACTATCGCGAATGAACGGCCAAACTTATCATAAATAATTCCTTCTATTGCTAAGCCTCCCACAGAAGTCGCTTCCTGCTTATCCAGCTTGAGCAAACGGCCTTGGGGAGTTACTAATGGAATAAAAGGATTGCGCTTGGCCTTGGCATCATAAGTAAACCTTTCTTGGGCAAAAACAACCCCACAGAAAACTAAAGATAAAAGTAAAAATATGAAAAATCGTTTATTTAGTAACATATGTTTTTAGCACCAACGTAACTTTTTGCTTCATATAATCCGGCAGCTGGGTTGAAATTTTAAGTTCTTGCACGCTTAAGAAAACTTGTAAGTTCTCTAATTCATTGATAAATTTACCTAAATTATGATAATCACAGGTTAAATCTAAATTTATTAAAATTGGCGTAATTTTATCCCCGGCAATAACATTCTTGGCATTAACCGTTTCCCGGCTCGGCCGGATTTGGCCGATCTGAATATTAAACTTATTCGCCTCACTTGAGATATCCTGCAATAGCCCAGGGATCTGGCCTTCAGCAAGAATTTTAGAAGACCGAGCAATTGCTTTTTGCGTCGCCAAACCCTGTTTACCTTGAGCAGTACGCATATTATTCAAATCCCGATCCAAATTTAGAAGATCGTTTTTTAACCTTGTAATCTTCGGATTCAAGCTCTTAATCCCGGAGGTTTGGCTTTTTAAAATAAAAGTAGTATCGACATAAATAATCAAGGCGCAGAAAATCACAATTAATATTTTTTTCTGCTTATCTAATTGCACGTTGCTTAAATTCATTTTGCTTTTAAAGCTCCAGTAAGAATAAAATCTGCGACATCATACCCGCCAACAATTTCTTTCTGCACATTGGATAACTCAAAAAAAACAAAATCCCTAGAGAATTCACTATCTGCTTTTAAATTTTCCAGTAGCTTATTAATCAGATTAACCTCTTCCTTCGAAAGAGAGATCACTGCGCCCTGGATAATCATATCTTTCGCGCTGATCTTTATTTCATTAAACCAAACCCCGGAAGGCAAATTCAGGCTCAATTTATTTAATTTCTGAGCCCAAAGAATTCTTTTGCTGTTTAACAACGCTACTAAGTTAGCATCGGCAGAAGTAGTAGAATACTCATTGCTAAATTCATCAAGTGCCTTTTTCTGCGGCATAAGTTCTATCCACTTGCGATTTAAAGTAACCAATTGGCTATTTTTAGAAATAGAAACAACCGCAAAATAGATGTGCGCGCAAACAAGCGCCCCGAGCAAAATAGGAATGGCATAAATAAACAACTGCTCCTGGCTAAATACCGCCGGCTTAGTGACAATTTCACGCTCCGGGCTTTTAGTTTTGGTTTTTACCCTTAACTCTTCTGGTAATAAATTTATCTCAATCATCTTTTATCGTAATGCCAAACCCACCGCAACATTAAAAAAGCCTGCGAATTTATTTAATTTCACAGTATCAAGTTTATCGTTAATTTCTATCTGTTTAAAAGGATCCCAAAATTCCACTTCGATACCTAAACAACTTGCTAACATTTCTTTAAGGCCGGTAATTTTGCTTCCGCCTCCACTTAAAAATATCTTCACCACGGTAGAATTATTTTGGCTTTCGTAATAATCAAATGAAGTGCGAATCTCCAGCGCCAGATTCGTCAAAACACTCTCCACAGCTGCCTTAACCTTATTTGCTCTTTCCAAATCCGGGTTAAGCTTTAACTCTTCAGCTGCCTTAAAATCAAGGCTGAAGATATCCATAAGTTTTTTCGTAAAGTTTGCGCCCCCCGAATGTATATCCCGGCTTAATCGCGCTACTGTATGATCAATAATATTAACATTACTTATGGTTGAGCCAATATTTAAAAGACAGATAGATTTATGCTCCGGAATTTCATTTTTAGGATAATTGAAATTAAAAGCGTTAATTAAAGCCAGTGAATCAATTTCCACGATATTTGGCCTTAAACCAGCGCCTTCCAGAGATTTAAACCTTTGTTGGGTAAATTCTTTTTTAAGCGCGGCAATTAACACCAACATCTTATTATCCGGCAAGTCATCTTTTAAAATATCTGCGTCCAGATAAACTTCTTCCAGAGTAAAAGGGATATGCTTTTGGGCCTCGAATTTAAGCGCTTGGCGCAATTCTGATTTATTCATCCGCAGAAAATTCACATAGCGGATAACCGTAGATGATCCGCAAAACGATATATTTACCAGGTCGGCGTTTTGTGAACGCTTAATTCTCTTAAGCAGATCAATCGGATCAAGCTGGCTTTCCTCTACATCAAAAGCAACAAGCTCTACAGAATTGCCGTTAACTTTTAATTTTACGCATTTAATCGACTGCGTGCCGATATCCAACCCGAAACTGAATCTTTCTTTTACTCCGGGTAACTTTATTTTAGAAAGAATATTCTTCATTTAGATTTATTTCCCCAGTTTACTTTTATCGCAGTTCTCCGCCATAATTAAGCCCCCGGTAGACACCACATACAGCATTTCTCCGGTAAGTTTACAATTTACCGGTGAGGCGGTGCAACTATATCCGTTAGCGTCCAGGCGCTGGCAATCATATTCATAACCGTGCAGAGAAGTTACCGCCAGATAATCTCTCTCTAGATAAACCGGGTCATGCTTAGTGAGTAAATCTATGCTCACCGGATAAACATTCTTATTATCTTTGGCGTAATTCTCCAGCGCTGTAGAAAAAAGCTTAAGATTAACTTGCGCCAATAATTGGTTCTGCTGGATGCGGTAGACAATTATCCGGTGTAACCCCAAGCGTAACAACAATGCGCTTAAGGCCACCACAACCATGATCGTAACAAAACTTCTCGCCCGGCAATTAAACATATTTAAAAAATCTTAAAATCCGTATCACTAGATACAGAGGTATCTGTTCTTTTTAATAATCCATCGGATGAAACCTGATAATTGTGGTCGGCGAGCGCTGGATTTATCGCTAATCCCCTGATCTCATAACCTGCCGGGCTCACCGCGCCAATAACATAACGAAAATTGCCTATCTGAGCTAGAGCGGTGAGATCCTGAAAAAGACAACCATCATCAATAAGAAATTGCAAATTTGCCTCATCAGTCGGCGCATAAGCACCCGAATGACGCGCAGAGTAAACTTCAAAGCCCGTGGCAATCGCCTTAAGATTAGCCATACAATTAGATTCATTAGCCTGTTTCCTAAATTGCGCCCCTTCCACTATAGCCACGGAAACAAGTAAAGCCACAATTGCCATCACCACCATAATCTCAACCAAAGTGAAACCTTGTACGCGTTTATACATTATTCTGATTCTAACATAAAGGGGTCATTTATCAATGAATTTTTAGTGGAGTGTCCCCACTTTCCCTGACGTTATCCCCAGGCCGTAGCGGAGGTTTAAACCTCCGCTACGGTTCCGACGGATAATTAAATTTCGGGGAATGTCCAAATTTTTACATTAATTTTTCAGCGATTAACCTCTTGGCCCTGATATGATTAGGATCAATTTTCAATACCTGTTTTAAAGCAAATTTGGCTTCTGATTTCTTGCCCAGATATAGGTAAGCCAACCCTTGGTTAAAATAGCAATCCGCAAAACGCGGATTTAATTCTAGCGCCAGATTAAATGCGCTCAGGGCGTCTTTTAAAAGATTATTTTTGGCAAGATTAATTCCTAGATTATTATAAAACTCTGACGCCTGATCAACATTATAGGTATTTTTAAGAAAATCAATAATCACTACCCGCTTATTGGGCTCTAATTTTTCTGAAATCCCCAAAGAATCCAATATATGTCGCGCAGCTAAATCAATTTTTCCTTTACCAAAATAAATACGCGCTAAATTAAAATGCGTAAACTTTAGGCTCGCATCCAGCAGGAGCGCCTGATTATATTTTTCCAACGCATTATCTGTTTTACCGAGAGCCTCATAAATATTACCCAGATTATTTTGCGTCTCTCCTGTTTTTGACCCCAAATCAGTTTTCTCCAGGAGTTCATACTCTGCCTTGGCTTGATCATAAGCTTTTAACTTAAAATAAAGATTCGCCAGATTAGCATGCGCTTCGATTAAATCCGGCTTAATAGATATCGCGCGCTTATACTCAAGCCCCGCCTCATCGAATCGGCCCAGATATTCATACTGCAACCCTAAATTATTATGCGCTTGAAAACTGTCCGGAGAATATTTAATAATATTTTTATAAAAAACAACTGGGTTACGCCATTCAAAGTTACGCGCAGAAGTTAATAAGATATAAAATACGCAAAGCAAACTAACGACGAGAATAAACACTTTATTCCTTAGTGCCTTATGCAAAAAACAAACAATAAGTAGAAAGAAACTAATTGCCGGCAGATAAATAAAATGCTCCGCCACAAAAGCATTTATCGGAAATACCCCTGATTGCGGGATAAAAAAAACTAACGCCCAAAATAACATAAATGAAGTAACTCTGCGCTTGGTTGAGTATCTCAAGAAGTAAATACAGCTAAATATGATTACCCCCAGCAAAAAAATAGCCACTAAGATACCGATAAAACTGGTCGGCCGCACTAGCTCCCGAGACATATGTAAACCCGTGGGTAAAAACAACAGCTTAAAATAAGTCAAAATTACTTTCGGGATGACGCTTAATCGAACAAACCAACTGATTTTAGCTAATGCTGGAGGCCGTAAAGTAGAGAAGCTAAAAACTGAAATTCTCAAAATTAAATAAATTAACGCTACGGCCACAAAAGGAAAAACATTCTTAATTAAATAATATTTTTCTTTTAATTTCTCCCTGGATATATAGAAAATATACCCCAGAATAATAAGCGGAAAAACAATCGCTACTTCTTTAGCTAAAAGTGAAAGCATAAAGCTAAATACTGAAAACCAAAGAATTAATTTTGGATGTTTTACGCTCTGACTCTGACTTTTAATAAATAACAAAAGGGAAAGGATCACAAAAAACCCCATCAGCATCTCCGCCCGGCCGGAAATATAAGTAACTGCCTCGGTATGTAACGGCGTTGCCGCGAATAAAACAGCTGTCGAAATAGCAATTCCAAAACTACTTAATAAATTAAACACCAAAATAAACACCAAAGTTGATACACCAATCTGCATTATGATATTACTAAGGTGGTAGCCAAATGGGTCTAACTGCCAGAAATGATAATCAAAGATAAATGAAACGCTTTGTAGCGGCCGATAGAAGTTTGATCCAGAAACTATACCAAAATAAAGATCGCTGGTAAAAACTTTGGGTATATTTTGCCAATTATGAATAAGTGTATTTCTTACCACCAGAGCATCATCATCCCAAATAAATGGATTGTGCAAACTATTAAAATAGGCCAGAAAACATATGACAGCAATTAAAATAAAAACAGAGAACTTAATTTTCATTATTTTTCGGTCATTCTAAGCATCTAAGCTGTAGGGGAGGTTTAAACCTCCCCTACAGCTAGGCATAATCTTTCAGTAATGTACAAAAAAAGGGAGAGAATCTCTTCTCTCCCTTTTCTCTACGACAAATTTCTTGTTTATAATGGTGTAAGCACTCCACCGGTTGTAGCGGTATAGGTTACGCTACCGGTTGTACCTAAAGTAACCGGAGTAGCTACAAACTGGTAACCACCTGCGGTCAAGGTACAACCATAGTTATAACCCTGAACAGCAGTAGTTGCGCCAGCCGCGTCAGAACAATAATTACCGGCTGAAGCTATAAAACCAGTTAATAGAGGCACAGTATCTGGATAAGCACCACTATGACTAGTTGAATATACTTCGGCTGCAGTTGACAAGCTACGGACAGTAGCTTTAGCAGCTGCTTCATTAGCTGTCCTTCTGGCAGTAAGTAAATTCGGTACCGCGATGGCCGCTAATAAGGCAATAATTGCTACGACGATCATAATTTCTACGAGTGTAAAACCTTTTCTATTCATAAATAATAACCCCCTTCCTAAGGTCAGATTGTCTTTTTGCGTTTACTTAAAGCTAACTCTTATTTTTTGGTATCCAATAATTATAACTTACTTCTTATAAGAAGTTGGCTTTTAAGCTCACACTAAAGCGCGCCTTACGTATCCGTAATAAATTTAACACTTTAGGTAACCCTTGTCAAGTTAAAAAACAAGGGGACGGTTCTATTTTCTAGTTTTAGAGAAATAGAACCGTCCCCCTTATTTACCATTTAATTAAACTCGAGCAGCCGTATAAATATATCTCAGTAAATCCTTACCAGTGTTAATAACATTATGCGGAATTTGAGGAGGAATATAAACAAATGAATTCTTCTTAATTTTGACACTATCCTTCTTACCATGACAAACCAATCCCGAACCACTGATTATGAAAATAACCTCTTCACTTGGACCGGTATTATGCAACCCCACAGATTCTTTTGGCTTTAAAACTACAAAACCGCTACGCAATCCTTTGGCTTTAGAGGAATCACCGAACAAGCGCAGAAACTTTTGCCTGCCTTTAAGTTGGGTAACCAGGGGACGTCCTGAAAAGGGACACCCTTTCTTACTAATGCTCATCAACATGATGGTCTAAATGTACGTGCGGATGAATATGCACTTTATCCTTATGTTTATGGCTATGAATATGCACTAAGTTATTTGCCGTAAGCAAAGCCGTATCATTTAAGATGTTATCTGCTTGGCCGAACTTAACGATTTTCTTATCTACGCCAAAAACATAAACAATGTCCGAGATCTCCTCCACAATGTGTAAATCGTGCGTGGCAGTAATAATCGTTTTACCGGAATTATTCTCTTCAATCAAAAGATCGATAATCTGCCGAGTAGTTAACGGGTCAAGCCCGGCTGTTGGTTCATCCAGAATAAGAACCTGCGGATCAATGATCAAAGTGGAGGCAATCGCTATTTTACGTTTCTCACCAATACTTAATTGCTGCACAGAGCGATCCAATAATTCCTTAATATTTAAAGTAGTAACGAGCTTTTCCAGGCGTCTTTGGATCTGGTCTTTGGCAAAACCCAACTGCAGCGGGCCGAAAACAATATCCTCTTTAACCGTCGGACAAAACAACTGTACATCCGGATTCTGAAAAATAAATCCTACTTTACGCCTGAATTCCTGCGAAAACTTAACCGCATTAAAAATTTTCTCATTTAATTGCTGCCCGCAGAAACTCAGCACTCCTTTATCAGCAAAGATCAAGCCGTCGAGTATCTGCAAAAAAGTAGACTTACCTGTTCCATTGGCTCCGATAATACTTATTTTCTGGCCTTGATTAATCCGGATATTTATCCCACAAAGAGCAGGAAACTTACCCAAATAAGAAAAATAAACATCTTTTAATTCAAACATTACATTATCCATATAATCAAAATAATTACCCCAAATAACCACAACCGGTCTCTAGCTCTAATTTTAAAATCATTCCAGACTGAAACTTCCCCCTGATATCCCCGCGAAAGCATCGCCTGATATACCTGTTCATTAAGCCTCAGCGAACGATTCCATAAAGAAGCAATATTCCAGGCCACAATATTTTGCCCTCTCTGATATTGCACTCCCAAACCAACCCGGCTCTTGATCGCTAAATACGTATTCTGGATTAACCCGACAAAAAGATAAATATACCGATAACACATCCCCAAAGTCATGATAAAAATATCAGGTATCTTAAAAATTCTTAAAACTTTAAGCAATGCAAAATGTTTAGTCGTCAAGCTCAAAAGAACAACCAAAGATTCGCAAGTAACCACGCGCATAATAAAAATCGCCGCGCCATCTAATCCCTGGCGAGTAATCATCAGTTTTGCCCCCAGGACATGCCAAGTTAATAATGCCTCGCCCGGACTAAAAATCGCAGGAATTACAATAAATAATGAAAATAACGGAATAAAAATCCAGGTCCGTTTCAGAAAAAATCCCAGCCCGATCCTTGAAATTAATACCAAAAACAAACAAATGGCGTAAAGAAAAAATAGGACGGCGATACTTTTAGTTAATAACGCCTGAACGATGAATAAAAGAAAACTAATTATTTTAACGCGCGGGTCCAATGATTGCAGAAAGCCCTTTTTCAAAGCATACTCTTCGGCAAAAATTGCATCCTTTAAAAATTCTAAAACACCTACAATTGAACGTTCAATAAAATTATTACTTTTCATTTTCTATAATCTAACCAGGTTAGATTTCATTCTTAGCTTTTAATGGATATTTTCCACAACAGAATTTATCACCTTCCGGGCAATACTTTAGCGTTTCGCACTTCGCTCCGGCTTCCGAGAACACCGCCGGCAGTTCCTTACAACAAATTCCCAACATCTTATTGGCCAATTGACGTATCTCCCACTGGGCTCGAGAGCAACAGCGATGCTGGAAAAAATGTAACAACTCCCGGCAATTCATGGTAACCACAATTTTAGTCTCCGCCGCCTGCGGCAGGACAAAACGTACGTCCTGATTTGCTGTTTCACCGCTAATATTATCCTGGCCCAAAAGCTCAAGTAACTTAGTATAACTTTGCTGAATAGTCGTCATTAATTTTTCAAATTCATTTTTTGCTTGCGAATTTTTTTCAATAGAAGGCGGTATAATAAAATCAAAATCTTTTTCTTTAACATACCTCTGACTTTGCTGACTAAATGAAGCAATCCTATGTCTAACTAATTGGTGCGTAAGTGCACGAGAAACTCCTTGGATAGCAAAACTAAATTTAACATGCTCCAACGGACTCATATGTCCAGAGGCAACAATGCTTTTAACAAACTCCTCCTGCTTTTTAAGGTCCAGCGTAGCATCCAAAAAAACATCGCCCGCAAACTTTTCAGAATAACATTGCCGGCAAGCAACATAAATAAGCGAAATTGCATTCTGGCTCATCTCTAATAATTTTACATTCATCATCACTTTCGACATGACTACCTCTTTCTTTTCTAAGATAAATACTCGGCTGCCAAATATGAACTACGCACGTAAGGAGCGCTTTGGATATGCAAGAACCCCAGCTCTCTCCCTTTTTCTTTATAACAATCAAACTGTTCTAAAGAAATATATTCTTTGACCGAATAATGCTGCTTGCTTGGCGCCAGATACTGACCGATACTCAATAAATCGCATTCCACAGAACGTAAATCATGCATTACCGCTAAGACCTCCTCGGTTTTTTCTCCTAATCCCAGCATCAAGCCAGATTTTGTTTTTAACTGTGGAGAAATTTCTTTCAACATACGCAACAAGTTAACTGAACCCTGATAATCTGCGCCCTGACGTACTTGCTTATAAAGTGACGGAACAGTTTCCAAATTATGCGCAATAATATCAGGTTTTGCAGCAACGACAATTTTTAAGGCATCCAGAGAAAGCCCGAAATCCGGAATCAAGGTTTCTATTTTAACTTGCGGTAATTTCTTTTTAATCAACTTGATTGTCTGGGCAAAAATTTCTGCTCCTCCGTCAGATAAATCATCCCGGGTAACACTAGTAATTACAACGTGCTTTAAACCAAGCTGCCCAACTGCCTGCGCCACCCTTACTGGTTCATCCCGGTCTACTGGCAAAGGCCTGGCTTTCTGAATATTACAAAAACTGCAACTACGCGTACAATTTTTACCCAATATCAGAAATGTGGCCACCTTACGCGAAAAACATTCGCCAATATTCGGGCACCTCGCCTGTTCACAAACAGTCTCTACGCCTAAATTACGCAGAGCCTGTTTCATCTCCGCGCAACCCTTAAGACTAATCTTCTTATTCAACCACACTGGTTTCATAACCACCCTCTTACCTCGTCCTCGTAGCCTCGTAGACAGTGTATGTAACCACATATTCATCAATTAGTTATATAAGAAATATTTTTCATATTTAACCAAAGGCTAATAGAAAAGTGTAATATTTCTTTGGTAAACAATTGTCGTCTATACAGTTGCATACACTGTCTACTGATCTAAAAAATTTACGTCAAAAGTATGGGCGAATGCGTCTATGAGTTTCTGTTCTAACATATCTTTTTCCGGAACTGCTCTCAACTCATCGCTCAAGGTTGTTACGTTTGTAGAAATATCTTTCGGTAAAGAATCAGCATACTTACGCACAAAATCCCAATTAACGCTGCAAGGAATAGAACCATGCTGGAATATCGCTTGTCTATTTCTTTTCTGGGCATTCCCGCCGATTTTTTTTGCGCCAATCACAATGTCATATTTTTCATGCGCAGCGCAGCAAAGCTCATGCGGCGCACATCGATCCCTAAAACCTAATGCTTCCAAGGCAAAAACCGCAGTCAACCCCAAAGATTCGTAAAAACGCAAAAGAAACTTACAAATATTACGGTAATCAATAAACACTCCTTGCGGCTCTCCTACATCAGACTTGCTACAAACAAAGCTATAAGTTATTTCATCATCATGAAAAAGAATTCCTCCGCCGGTAATTCTTTTAGCTACCTCTACTCCGTCAGTTGCGCAAGCCGACAAATCAATCTGGCTTTCGGGAACTTGCGAAAATCCATAGGTAAAAGAAGGTGACTGCCAACGGTATAAACGTAATACACCAATACCATCCTCTAAATAACGCTTAAAAATTTTTTCATCCAGCGCCATATTACTAGCAACACTTAATGCGCCTGATCGAATAAGTCGGAATGATTTCATGATTTTTTTGTTTAGGATTTTTTCCAACAAAGATCAGGCTGGCGCGCTGCCCTTACCTCATCCAGGCGTTTTATCGGCATATGTAAAGGCGCCTGAGTAATCAGCGAAGGATTCTGCTTTGCCAACTCCGCGATCTGAATCATGGTGTCAATAAAAGCATCCAAGGTCTCTTTTGATTCTGTCTCTGTCGGTTCGATCATCAATGCTTCCTTAACAATCAATGGAAAATATATTGTCGGTGGATGAAATCCCTGATCAATTAGATATTTAGCAATATCTAAGGCATGCACGCCATTTTTTGCCTGGCGAGATGCGGAAAAAACACATTCATGCATACAAGTTTTATTAAAAGGTAAATCATAGCATTCTTTAAGCCTCACCTGGCAATAATTAGCATTGAGTACCGCGATTTGGGCCACTCTCATCAACCCCTCTTTACCTAAAGCCAATATATAAGCATATGCCTTAAGAATCACTCCGAAATTCCCGTAAAAAGGCGCAATATAACCAATAGACTTCGGATAATTATAATCGAGTGCAAAGGTTGCGTCAGCCCGTCGGATAACGCGCGAGATAGGTAAAAACTCAACTAATTTTTGGCTAACCCCCACCGGACCGGCTCCCGGGCCGCCTCCGCCATGCGGAGTACCAAAAGTTTTATGTAAATTGAGATGCACTACATCAAAACCAATATCTCCGGGCCGGCATATTCCCAACATCGCGTTAAGATTAGCTCCGTCATAATACATGAGCGCCCCGACTGCATGCGCCAGATCCGCGATCTGTTTGATGCGCGGATTAAAAATCCCCAGGGTATCCGGGCAGGTTAGCATCACTGCCGCTACTTCATTAGTTAATTGTTTTTTGTACTGCTCCAAATCCATATAACCATCTCTACCAGTAGGAATAACTTTAACTTCATAACCGGCAATCGCCGCGCTTGAAGGATTGGTGCCGTGCGATGAATCCGGAACAATAATATATTTACGGCGAGAACCTTGATCTTTATGGTATGCGGCAATCAGCATGACACCGGTTAATTCACCATGGGCTCCGGCCATCGGCTGCATGGTAAAAGCGCTCATCCCGGTAATTTCCATCAGCAACTTCTCTGATTCATATAAAACTTCTAAAGACCCCTGAGCAAGCATACCCCCACCGGAAAGTTGCGGTAACAAAGGATGTAGCTGCGAAAATCCTTCAAGAGCAGCAATCTGTTCGGTAAATTTTGGATTATACTTCATGGTACATGAACCTAACGGATAAAAATTTGTATCTACAGAAAAATTAAGACGCGAAAGATTGGTATAATGGCGTACCACATCCAACTCACTAAGGCAAGGTAAGAGCGCTTCAGCTTTACGGCAATATTTTACTGCCAAAGGCTTAGTAAGAGGAACATCCAATTCCCCGTATGAAAATCCCCGGCGGCCGCCTCGATGTTTTTCGAATATTAATCTCATAACACTGCCTCCAAGCTATCCACCAGTCGGCAGATTTCTTCCTTGGTTCTTTTTTCCGTAACCGCGATCAATAAATAATTATCCATACCCTTATAAAATCTACCCAGCGGAAAACCGCAGGCAAAGCCTTTTTCAATCATGCATTGTACGACTTCATCAGCATGGCGCGGCAAGCAAACCGTAAATTCATTAAAAGTTAAAGCAGAACGTTTTACCTGCACGCCGCTTATCCGGGATAATGTTTCTTTGGCAAACTCTGCCTTCTGATAATTATGCTCAGCCAGCTCTTTAAACCCACCCCTGCCTAAAAGAGAAACAAATATCGCCGCGCGTAAAGCACAGAGCGCTTCATTTGAACAAATATTAGAAGTTGCTTTTTCCCGGCGAATATGCTGTTCGCGTGTCTGTAAGGTCAACACAAACCCTCTTTTGCCGTCGCTATCAACCGTCGAGCCCACAATTCTTCCGGGCATCTGGCGCACTAGCTGGTTTCTCGCCGCCATAAATCCAAGATACGGTCCGCCAAAAGAAAGCGGAATTCCTAAACTTTGCCCCTCCCCGGTGGCAATATCAAATCCCATCTCTTGCGGAGTTTTTAACATACCCAAAGAAATCGGATACACTGAAGCAATCGCCAGAGCGCCAAATTTATGCACTTTTTCTACCACCTCACTATAATCATCAACCACGCCAAAGAAATTTGGATTCTGAAAAATTACCGCCGCCGTCTTATCGTCTAAATATTTAAATAGCTC
>JAPLMA010000117.1 GCA_026387255.1 Candidatus Omnitrophota bacterium
CGGATACACTGAAGCAATCGCCAGAGCGCCAAATTTATGCACTTTTTCTACCACCTCACTATAATCATCAACCACGCCAAAGAAATTTGGATTCTGAAAAATTACCGCCGCCGTCTTATCGTCTAAATATTTAAATAGCTCTTCACGGCAGCTTTGCCCATGCACCACCGGAATCTCCACAAATTCAATAGAAAGATTCGAAGTATAAGTATAAAGCATGGTGCGATAAATCAAATTCACTCCGCTATCCAAAATAATTTTATTCCGTCCGGTATGGCGAACCGCCATCATCATCGCTTCAAAAAGCGCAGTACCCCCATCATATAAAGAAGCATTAGAAACATCTAGCCCGGTTAACTCACAAATAAAGCTTTGATATTCATAGATGGCCTGCAACCAGCCTTGGGAACACTCCGGCTGATAGGGCGTATAAGCAGTATAAAATTCTGACCGGCTACTTAAGCTATCAACTGCCGCCGGGATAAAATGATCGTAAAATCCAGCGCCCACGAAATTAACCAGGCCGCTAGCATTCTTGGCCGCAAGCTTACCTAAAGCCTGGGTTACCGCAAACTCTGATTTTGACGCCGGCAGGTTAAAAGATTTTGGCCTCAGCGTTAGCGGAATATCTTTAAAAAGATCATCAATACTTTTTACTCCGATGACTGAAAGCATCTGTTTAATATCTTCTTGTGTATGTGGAATATAACTCATTTAGAGAGTCCTTCTACATATTTCTGATAACTAGCCGCGTCCATAAGATTTGCTTTTTCTGCGGCATTAGAAAATTCCATTGAGAAAAAATACCCTTGCTCATACGCCGATTGATTAATCAACCCTGGATTCGTCGCTAACTGCATATTCACCGTCAAGACCTTGCCTGATAAAGGCGCATAAATATCCGATGCAGCTTTAACCGATTCCACCGTAGCGCAATGGCCCGCCTGCTTAAGCGTTTCATTTATTTTCGGTAATTCTACAAAGGTAATATCACCCAAAGCATGGGCAGCATAATCAGTAATTCCGACGTAAGCGATTTTGTCTTCAATCCGCGCCCATTCATGATCTTTGGTATAAAAAAGATTACTTGGTATGTTCATAAAAATTCTCCTTATCTTATAACGAAGTTGATTTTAAAAAAGGCCTCTTTATCACCTTTACCGGAATCTCTATGCCTGCATCTTTAACCATAAGCTGCGCACCGATATCAAAATTACCCGCAACATACCCCATCCCAATGCCGACAGAAAGGCTGGGAGAAAAAGAACCGCTGGTCACTACACCGATTTGCCGGCCTTTATCCAATATCGAAAAACCATGACGCGGTGCCCGCCGGGAATCCGCCTGGAAATAAATCAACTGCTCTTTGGCCCCATTTTTCTGCTCTTTAATTAAAGCATCACGGCCGATAAAATCTTTAGAAAAATCAACAAATTTCAGCAGGCCTGCGGCTAATGGCGAGTGATGCGTATCCAAATCCTGCCCATAAAGAGGATAACTCATTTCTAAACGTAAGGTATCCCGGCAACCTAAGCCTGCCGGTTTAACCCGCGCATCGCAAAGTAAAAGTTCCCAAAGCGAGCCTACATAATCATTGGCAATATAAATTTCATATCCCAACTCTCCGGTATAGCCGGTCCGGCTAATCATGCAACTTTGATGATCAAAAATTTTGAATTCCGAAAAAGTATAATAATTAAGTTTTTCTATTTCCTTACCAAAAATCTTTTTCAGCACATCTAGCGACTGCGGGCCCTGCACATCAAGCTTAGCCATTTTATCCGATACATTCTCCAAAGAATATCCTGTCGAAAGATTTTCTTTTAAATGCGCCAGGTCACTAGAAGTAGTAGCAGCATTAACCACCAACATCCAACTAGTTTTATTAATGCGGTAGATAATCAAATCATCCATCACTCCTGCCTGTTCATTAAGCATAAAACCATAACGACAGGCGCCGATTGGCATTGCGGTTATATTTTGAGTAACCAAACGGTCAAAACCGCTTAAACTCGGATCAGCCTGAAGCATAAATTCGCCCATATGGCAGATATCAAATACAGAAACTCCCTGACGGGTATACGTATGCTCAGCCAATATCCCTTGATATTGAATCGGCATCATCCATCCGCCAAAAGGAGCCATTTTTGCGCCAAGCGCAAGGTGAGTTTCGTAAAGCGGGGTTTTTAACACTGGTATATTTTCTTATTATCTATTTTAGTT
>JAPLMA010000112.1 GCA_026387255.1 Candidatus Omnitrophota bacterium
GTTACCGGCACCTCAGCGGTAGGAATAAGGAAAAGGTCATCATCTTTTAATTTATACATATCCTCTTCTAATTTAGGAAGTTGCCCAGTGCCCAGCATTGAAGCACGATTAACCAAAAAAGGCGGAAAAATCTCGGTATAGCCATGTTTATTAGTATGCAGGTCTAACATAAAATTGATCAGCGCGCGCTCTAATTTTGCCCCCCAGCCCTTAAACAGAACAAAATTTGAACCCGTAATTTTAGTTGCCCGATTAAAATCTACAATATCTAAATTCTGGCAAAGCTCGATATGATTAAGAGGTTTAAAATTAAATTTCCTCGGCTCCCCCCAGCTGCGCACAATTTTATTTGCAGAAACATCCCCCACCGGTAAAGTTGCATGCGGCAGATTAGGAATATTCAAAAGCAGCTTATTTAGTTGAATCTCCTGCTCTTTTATCTGGGCTTCCAACTCGCCAATCCGCCGGGAAATTTCTTTCATCGAAGAAATTTTGGCCTTGGCGTCTTTCTTCTCTTTAAGCAATACACCTATTTGATCATTAGCTTTATTACGCAAAGAAGCCAACTCTTCAAACTCACTTAAGGCCTTACGCCGCACATCATCGATTTTAATAACGCTATCAATATCAATCTTTAAAGCACGATTTTTAATTGCCTGCCTTACTAAATCCTGATTCTCTTTTATAAATTTTATATCTAACATTTTCTCCTCATTATACTAACTAGACACAATTATCTCTTCTGCCAACATATTAATTAAAGAGGTATTTATATTATACCCTTAGATTTTAATTCTTTCAATAAGATATCTAGAAGTGTGGATTTTAGGAAGGTTAAAGAAAATGAGCCATGTAGGAGTCGAACCTACGACCTTGACATTAAGAGTGTCCTGCTCTACCAGCTGAGCTAATGGCCCAAAAATAATTATACTAATTTATCCATCAAGATTATATATGTAATATTAAATCTTATCAAGATATTTTTCTATTATCTAGATAAATCAACATTAAAATTGTATCCAATTCAACTCAAAGATATGCATAAAAATTATTAAAAATAGTAGATTAATAACCATAACTATAGTATTAGCAATATATTATGAGAATAAAAATATTTTTACCAGACTATTGAAATTAGTAAAACTATATGTTACACTTTTAATACAATCAGGAACAGCTTTGAAAAAGGCTAACTAGCAGTAATGCTGGGGCGCAAAGTGACAGCTCCGAAAGTTTTCGGAGGGCTGCACTGCCAAAGGATGAAACCCTAAAATATCCTTTTAGGGTTTTTTATGGCCCCGGCTCTTAATAAGCGGGGTTTTTTAATGGGCAAGGAGGTGTAAGATGGGGAAAAGAGAGATTTTAACGGGTTTGCTGGTTTTTTTAATGGTTTCCACTGTTTGGGCTGGTAATAGTGTAACCATCAGCATGTCTTGTACTATACCTTCTATTCCGGGGATAAATGCTCCCGCTCGTGTTCCAGAGACGTTAATTAGGAATTACCAGAGAGAAGATGTCGCCAATAAAAACTCCACTGCCACGGTAAGTGAAGAAGTTATAGAAAAGGAGGAGAGAATAGAAACCCTTCTTGCCCAAGGAGAAAAAGTTACCACGCAGGTGAGAACAATTTATACCCGGTAACTCCACCTCATCCTATTTCTATATTTTACGTAGAGGAATGTTCCAAACCGAAGATTCCCCCTCTTGCAGGGGGAATTTCTTTTTAAGGACGACTAAAGGTAAGTAATAAACCGGTATTGAATTTAAGTCTGCCGCTAGCTCATGCTCCCCGGGCTGCGCCTGCGAATAAGCATAGCTACCATCTACGCTAGTAGTCACCGTTTTATTTCCATCCAGAGTTATCACTACTCCAGAAACGCCTTTTTCTCCCATTGAATATTCACCGTCTTGGTTTAAATCTTCAAAAACTATACCGCGGATCTCTGAACGCGAAGTTATTCCGAAATAAACTTTTGCGGCAGCGGCATTGGCGATTGGAATACCCTGGGTGACCGGAACGGTCAATATATAACCTGCCGGCAGAGTCCCGGTATCCAGAGTCAGATAAGCTATCTTGCCGTGGACATTAACAAATTTAAAATATCCAAGCTCATCGGTAATCTGGAATTTATTCTTACCCAGCCAGATTTTAATACCAAAAACTGGAGGTTCATCGCGGTCCATCAGGCCGTTGGAATTGTAATCTTTAAAAACATAACCCTGAATAGTTGAGACAGCATCCCAACGTAAACCGGTATCCCAAAGCAGCTTCATCCCTACGTTAAAACTAGCTTCAACCCGACTGATAACCGTAGGATTTTCTTTCCAGACATTTCTAATCCTGGCCGAAGCGTAAATCTCTTGGCCATCCGCAGGCCGAAATGAAAGTTCGCTATAACCCTCGATATAATCTTCGCCGGCAAGAAATGATAACGGTGAGTTTGCGCGCTCTTCATCGCGATAGGTAAAACGCATCGATCCCCAAAACGGAGATCTGCCAATGCGATCATACCAATCCAGTCCGATTTCAGTAACATTGGGCCGAGCTTGATTACCGGTGTTTCGCTCGATAAGCCAATTCAGCTCTCGATTAAAATAAAAATATAAGGCGCCAATAACACTAAAACGTAATCCTGCGTAAAACTTTTCGTTTGTATAATCCAGGCTGGGAGCAGAAAAATTTTGATTCTCTTGATGAGAATATTTCATATAAGTAGAAATCTCTTTACCAAATAAGGAAAATAGCCTGTTTGCGCCAAGGCCAGAAGACTGATATCTTACTTGTGATAGTTTACCCAAGTCATTCTGAAGGGTATAGCTGGCTTCCAGACTAGTCAATGGGTCTAACTTATAGGTAAGCGTACTATCCAAATCCTCATTAAAACGATCCGGATTATCTTCTGCCGGATAAAGCCGGTCGCGATATATATCAAAACGCTGAGTATAAGTAAGATTATCTGTAGGCCGATAGTTTAAATTTAAAAGAGCACCAAATTCTCCCTGACGCCATCCGGAGCCAGTGATACTCACAAACTGTTTATCAATATCCCTAAGTTGTAAATTCGCATAAAGTTTATCCCCGTTATAACGACTGGTAAATAACTGAGCTAAATTCTTAGTATCGCTGGCGATTTCGTAGTTATAACCATAATGCTTAAAATTCCAGCTTCCGATAAGATCATAAGCATAATCCTTAAGGTAAGACTGCCGGTCACGCCCCCAGCCATGCGCCACGCTAAACTTATAATTCTGCCAGGTAACCGGAGAAAAGTTCAAATTAAAACCGCTGATGAACGCATAATTTGTTTTATAGGTATTCATAGACAATGTCCCGTAACGGCCGCCATTCTCTCTCCCCCAGAATATGGCATAATCAAGCTTATTATTAAAAGCCGGCGAAGAAAAATAGACACCTCTTAAATCCGGGCCCGGTATAGCCAAATTATTGAAATAGGGATTGTAATCTCCTGCCCGGAGATTAAAACCCTTAAAATCCCCCAATTTTCCGTTAGTCAGGCCGGCAGTAATATAAGTCATATCAGTAGTATTAGACAAGGTGCGCTCTGTTATCGCCGCATCAAGTAACCCATAAGGAGTAGCTCCATCCATACGCAAATTATGAATCCAGGAATAACTTCCGTTGCGCTGGATTGTTCCTAACCTATGCCCGGTATAATAAGAATACCAGTCTAGGTTATAACGTAGCCTAAAATTACCCATTCTCTCCTCTTCCTTACGCATTATTTCTTCCAAAGTCGGAAAATCAGGAATAGGCATAATACCAGTGCACTCAATGCTTGTACGTCCAGAATCATCCCAGATAATAATTGAGGCTAACCCCCTGCCCTTAGCCATAACCGAAATTTCATTATCATTTAATTTTTCCGCGTAGAGAAGTTCCGGTTGAATGACCAAAAAACGCTTGATATTGCTACCGCTAATAATAACATATTTGCCTTCTTCGATTTCTATTGGCTGTTGGATAGAAAGCCGCGGGTCATTAAGAAAATACCTTACCTGAGATTTTCTTTTAGCATTAGTAACTGATTCGCCTGCTTGGCTCAACTCAGGAATAAAAATCTGAGAAGCATTAAGCCCCTCGTCTTTTTCCAGAGTTTTCCTAACATTAGTTTGATTCAGGACATTTTCCATTGCTGTCTGTCGATTTAATCTAACAGAAGGATGATAAGCCGGGATGATGGGCTTACCACCACTAGCCTCTTTACTTGCATCTTTACCTGTGTCTTTACTTGACATTTCGCTAACCAGGCCAAGATAGTAAATTGCGGGCGGATAATCTGGTTCAGCGATAAGGGCTTTATTAAATTCATTCTCTGCCTCTAGAAAATCACCTTTCTTAAAATCCTTGATGCCTTCTTCACAGAGAAACTCGGCGATCTGGCTATAAGCAAAAGCTGAATGTGGAGTTGTGATAATAGAGAAAAATAAACTGCAGGCTAAAAAATAAATGGCCGAAAAAAAAGTGAATTTTCCAGAAAGGACTATATGGCGGGATTTTTTAGGTGATCTTCCAGCAAAAAAAAGCATGTTACTGAAGCTGGCCGATCTGAACAATTTGATTGTTCTCCCCTATTGTAACCGAGGCTTCTTTGGTAATCATCGGACCTCTGCCTACACCAGCGTCCATAAGCGCTTTCCCCAGGTCAACGGTTATTACCAGATCATAATCTCCCGCGGGAATCTTATCTTTCCAAGTGCCTAAGAAACTCCCTTTCCCGCCAGGAAAAGTATAGACACTATTAAATACACCGCGGGCACTAACCAGGCCCTCATTATTCATTAAGCTAAAATTTCCGGAAGTAGTAATATCTGTATTACCGGTGTTTTCAAAATCCAAGGTAATATCCAAAGACCCTTTTACCTCTTTTGAAGATTGGATATTTAAATTGCTGATCTTAGCAGTTCTCTGTATCGTGTCCTTTACTTCTACATAAAACAAAGTAGCTACCCTGACATTAACATCCAGCCCCGCGGAGCGGCCGGAACCCGAAAGATTACCTTTACCAATCAAAGTCTCAAAAAAAAGTGTGGCAAAACGCGCGCCACTTGCATCGCGAGGAGCATTAACTGAATAATTTATCTTCTGTTTCCCAAATGCAGGCACTACCACATCTGCCGGAGAGAATGTTATCCATGGACAAGCCGAAGTAGAAATGGAATTCGCCGGAAGAAATTCCTTCGCCCCGCTTCCTCCCGGAAGATAATACCAATCCTCCAGATAGAGGCGCATGATTTTGTTTTCAGCAGTCGGATTATCCAGCGTGATTTCTCCAAAAGCGCGTTCTCCCGGAGAAACCACCACTCGAATTTTTGACTGATTCATAAAGGGAAGCTTATCGGCTTGCGCGGTAGAGACAAAAAAACTCTCCGCCAGGCACAACCAGATAATTATAATACGTAGTCGAACAGACAAAATACCCTCTTTAATCATATTACAGCTAGACAGGTTAATTAATTACGGTGTTAGCGTAATGGTGACTGAACCAGTATATGTTCCGGCTGGAGTATCCAGTCCAATCGGTGTTACACCCGCAGCATCAGGTTTTGCGGGATCTCCAGTGCCAATACCATAATAGATACGCAACCAACCACCTAATAACTGCGCCTTAGTAAAAGCTATGCTATTGCTGTTACCAAAACTAAGATACTGTAATTCTGCACCCACAGTACTGCTAGTCTGCTTATTGAAAGAAACATTGACCTTATTGTCTAAATTATTCACTCCACTAATCAGTGACGCGCGTGTATGTGTCACTGTCCAGGCAGTCCCGGTGTTATCGGTTACGCCAATATCCACAGCGTAATAACTAGCCGGCAGAAAAATATTGGTTAAAGGATCATAGACTAAGGTTCCGAAACCAATTGATGTTTGCCCGGGAGTCCAAACCGTGCCGGTTACCTTGCTCACGCCAACGGTTAATCCGGTAGCCACAGTAGGAACAGTAGCATTAACAGTAACGGTTTGAGTTTGCACAGCCCAAGTGTTTGTTGCACAGAATAAAACTGCTACTAAAACCATACAAATAAATATATTCTTCATTTCTCGCCTCCTTGTTTAATTGTTTAGTTTATAATTGTTATCCTTAAACTTCTCTCTCCCTTCCTCTCTAAATTTCGGTTAATGTATAAGTTATGCGCGATGAATAATTCCCTGCCTTTAAATCGGTAGGGCAAATTAATTCATAAATTACTTTAAATTTATCGGCAGAACCGTTGGTATCGGAAACAAATAGCAGAACATTGCCTTTTTCAACCGGGATTTTGTTGGAAATCTTTAAGTTCCCCTTAGTCTCATTTACCGCAAGGGTCTGCAGCGAAAAATACTGAGAAAGAATTTTTTCTCCGTCGCTGCTTACCAATTCTGAAAGAACATTTTGCGTTACCTGATATGGCCGGCCAAGATTTGATTTTACCTCAATCAGCACTTCATTTAAACGCGGCCCATCAGAAGGCTTAAGATTCGCAAAATCAATACTATAACGCTGGTCCTGCGGAGAGATAGATATTTCAAAAGTACGTTCCTGCCGAATTTCTAAATCCAAGGCACCTAAATTTATCTGTTTGCCCGCGGATTCTAGTAAATACTGAATACGTGAACGATAGTTGCCGGCTACCAAGCTTAATGGATCGGATAAAGAATATGTAATTGTAAAGGCCTTATCCGCGCTACCATCAGGACGCGAAGAATATATTGTCTGGATATTGCTTGTTACCGGAGTCGGCTGATTTATCGCCACGCCTTTTTGGGCGTCAGGAACACTAAAAAGAAAATTTCCATTATCAATAAATTTACCCTCTTGAGACTGGATGGGTCCGGGAAGCATCTGCATAATTCTGAATGGCCCGTTAAAAGAACTATTAATCGTAACAACGGCGTTAGCTGCGCCACGCAGATCATTATCCTCTGAGGGATTAAGTATAATCGAACTTGCCCCTTCTGCCGGTGCCACAGTAACCGATAGAGAACCGCCATCATTAGGAATATTCACATAAACTTCAATGATGTTATTCACCGGCATCGCAGATGAACTAACCGGATTCAAAATTAAACTAATCCGGCCGGTGTAATAACCAGGGGCAATTTCCTGCGAATTTGTAATGCCATACACAAGAGTAAATGAATCGGCTGTTCCGGCGGGGTTAGAGACATAAATAAGTTCGTCGTTCCTTACCGCAATATCCCCGGTAGGAATACGTAAATCACCGTATTTATTCGAGCCGCGAAACCCTCTCACTACGAAATTATTTCCAATCGTAACCGATGGATTATCACGGCTCCTTAGTGGAGTTTCAATACGCTGGCGTATCTCATAACGATTATTAACTGTATCATTTAAAGTCGAGAATGTTATTCCGCGGGAAAAGTTGATTCGGTCAAACTCCAACCGAGACCCTCCCTCATCAAGCATATAACTTAAGTCAAAAGCAGCAAAAGCTTGGCCGCAGAAAGTTCCTAAAGCTACCAGCATCAGACTAAAAATAATTACCTTAAACACTTTTCGCATTTTCATAATTCTACCACCATGCTAAAAAACTCCTCTATTCTTCGTAAGAGTATTATATAAGTACCCAGAATAATGTCAATTGTACCTGGGTATAATCATTACAATGAAAAAACAAAAAACCGGACAGATCCAAACTTGGTCTTATCCGGTTAAATCACGTGGCTCCTTTGCCCTCCAGCAAAGGCTCCCGAATATACTATCTTAGCTTAGTAAGAAATATAGCACTGCTTGAGCCTTTTGTCAATAGAAATCTGGAGCAAAAAGAAAGCGGCGTAATATCTTATTCTCTTGGTTGTTAGAAAAAAACTTACATCAGACCAGAATAATGATGCAACACAACCACTTATATCCTTACCTATATATGTATATGCGCCTAGCAGGAGTTGTCCCGTTTCTCTAGATTCATACATTTTGGAAACGGGATCCCGCTTGCTTCTTAAATTAATTAGCGGGAAACCTGCTATTAATCTTTTTTGCGCCTAGGTGGGCTCGAACCACCAATAACCAACCTGAATTTTATCCGGACTTATTCGCTGGATTACCTTTTTTAATTCCTCAATGTGGCCAAAATCGTCATTAACCCCTGAAACAAACATCACTTCAAGCCAAATCTCTCCGTGAAATTCTTTTCTCAAAGCAACCAGGCCTTCAATAATTTCATTTAATTTTATACCCGCATGTGGCCGATCGATGCGTTTAAATATCTCTATATCCACCGCATCTAAAGAAGGCACAATCAAATCTGCTTTCAAGAGCTCTTTACGCACCAGGGGATCTCCTAGGAGTGTAGAATTAGTAATGACCGCGATTTTTAAACCCGTAACATTCTTTACCTGATCAATTAGCTCTCCAATGCAAGTATTTAATGTCGGTTCACCCAGACCGGAAAGAGTAATAAACTTCAACTCTTGGGCTGCTTTAGGGTTTTTTTGCATCCAAGATTTTAGTTCCAAGATAATCTCATCGGCCTTAGCATATTCCTTCCGCTTTAGAATTGTCTTACCAACACTACCCCATTGACAATAAATGCAATCCAGATCGCATATTTTATCAAGGCTAAGGCTTAAACCTAAAGAAAGCCCTAATCGGCGCGATTTTATCGGTCCGTAGATATATCTCATAAAAGTGTTTGCTCGTATGGAGAGTAAATTTATAGGGCGCTACTCATTCAGCAGCGCCCTAAAGTTTTCTCAATAATTATTAAATGTTAAATTATTTAACTTCAATCACACAATTGTGCGAACCAACTGCGTTGGCTACGTAATTGGTGCAGCAAGGATCATTTATCCAGTTTCCATCTACGATAAACTTATACTCGTGTCTTCCCGGCTTAAGAGCAATCTTAGCTGCCCAGCTACCCTTATTATCTTTCTTGGCGAGTAATTTCTTGGTATCCCATTTATTAAAACTTCCGGAAACCACAACTTTCTTGGCCCCAGGGGCATATAACTTAAACTCCATTGGTTTTGTTTCTGCTATCCGTGGCATAGTCCCTCCTTTTTATTGGTTTATTTTTGCACTAGAAACAGTTGCTGTCAAGACAAAAATGACACCCCAATAACCGGAATATCAAAACGCATATCCTGCTTAGGCTTACTTACCTTAACAATTACCACCTTGCCTCGGCAAATCAAACCAGCCCGGCGAATTAAATTATCCGTACCTTCAAAAGCCTCAACCGCAACGATGGTCTTACTTTTCACGGCCACCGTCTGGCCGATATCCAAATTAGCCACCGCTTTAGCCAGATTCAAACCAAAATAAACATCCTCCCAGGTATTAAAATCCGGCTCATGTTTTGTGAGCGTGCCTTTTTTAGGTAAATGTTCTTCGATAAAAGTAGTCGAATCCAGGAGGGTAAGCCCGGCCGCTTCTAATCTTTTGGCTACTGCTCCAAATAAAGTATCAGCCTGCTTATCTTTAAGCGTATCCAATATCTGCCTTAATTCCGGGCTACTTTGAGTTTCTTTGCTAAATAATCTACATGGGCTAATTTGCCCAGCCATCACTACTCCCTCTACGGCCTCAGCTTTAAATATATCAAACATTTTCTGGAATTCAGAAAGTCTAAACCAATAAATTTTATCCACAAATTTTTTTAATTTTGGGGAGGTATCGCCTTTGATTGCGATCGCGATAATTTTACAGTCTTGTTTCTTGGCACTGGCAGCAAAAAGCAGGGGAAATTTTCTATTTCCGGCAATTAAACCGATCTTTTTCATATTTAATCTTGGGGACGGTCATCAAAAGAGAACCGTCCCCATGTTTTAACATCCCTAGCGGCAGGAGCGGGTTAAACCACGCTCAGAGTTCTTAACAAAATTAACCAGGTAAATTATCTCTTCAGTCTTTTCTATCTCTTTTTCTACTCTTTCTAAGGCATGTTTTACAGATAATCCGGAATTAAATATTAATTTAAAAGCCTGATCAATTTTTTTAATCGCATCATGGCCAATGCCCTTACGCCTTAACCCGATAAGGTTTAAGCCATAGATGCGCGCCGGGTGGCCATCACAAGTGGAGAACGGGGGGATATCCTGAACCACCTTAGAGCATCCTCCAATAATTGCCAGCATGCCGATGCGCACGAACTGATGAATAGCAACTATCCCGCCGATAACTGCCTTATCTTCAATGCTGACATGACCGGCCAAAGTGCTATTATTAGCTAAAACACAACCGTTACCAACCCGGCAATCATGAGCAACATGTGAATAAGCCATCAGTAAATTATCATCACCAACTTCTGTCTTAGAGCCCTCAGCAGTACCCGGATTAAGCGTGCAATACTCGCGGATAATATTATTATTGCCAATCTCTAAAAAAACTTTTCCACCTTTAAATTTAAGGTCTTGCGGCCGGCTACCAATTACGGCTCCGGTAAATATTTCACAATTTTTACCAATGGTCGTATTACCCTCAATAACACAATGCGCGCCAATTTTAGTATCCGCGCCAATACTTACCTGATCGCTAATTATACTAAATGGCCCAACGCTAACGTTACCGGCTAATTTTGCTTTAGGAGAAATTATTGCACTAGGATGTATCGACATAATTAGTTATCAACCAAGGCGCACACAAAATCCGCTTCCGCTACTACCTTACCATCTACCAATGCCCTACCACGGACTTGGCCGGTTTTAGACTTCATTTTGATCGCCTCAACCTCAAGGATTAATTGATCACCGGGAATTACCGGCTTACGAAATTTTACATTATTAATAGATAAAAAGAAAGCCAGTTTACCTTTATTGTCTTCCGAAGCAAGCATCATCACTCCACCCACCTGCGCCATCGCTTCAACAATAATCACCCCCGGCATAACCGGACGCCCAGGAAAATGGCCTCTAAAAAAATAATCATTAATCGTTACGTTTTTTACACCAATAGCGCGTTTGCCTTTCTCCAAAAAAATCACCCGGTCCACAAACAAAAAAGGTTCCCGATGCGGAATAATCTTCATAATCTCATTGGCATCTAAAAACCCTTTTCCATTTATACTTTTCTGTGTTTTTACCCTCTGCTCATAGATCTTCTGGGCAATCTTTAAATTCAGGGAATGTCCGCTTTTTAAAGCCACCACATGGCCGCGAAGAGGGCACCCTGCCAAATAAAGATCCCCGATTAAATCCAGAATCTTGTGCCTGACAAATTCATCGTTAAAGCGGAGTTTATTTTTAATTACTCCCGTTTTGCCCACCACTAAAGTATTATCATAATTAGCGCCTAAACCCAGGCCTTGACTTTGCAACTCGCTCGCTTCACTTTCCAGGCAAAAAGTACGCGCCGAAGAAAGAGCAGTTTTAAAAGATTCAGCATTAACTACTATCTCTAAAAATTGCGCCGCCAGCATGGGATGATCATAGTTTAAGGTATAAGAAATCTTAAATTCTTTAGCCGGAAGGATAGCAATCGAGCTTTCGCCCTCCTGAATGCATATCGGCTCCTTGACCGTATAAACATATCTTAGTTTATCCTGATGCGCTAGCCCTGCTTTTTCCAACGCCTCGAGAAAATTAATTGAGCTTCCGTCTAATCCGGGAACCTCATTATTATCTATCTGTATATCAATATTATCTATCCCCAAACTAGATAAAGCGGCCATCAGATGCTCAACGGTTTGCACCTCTGCCTGATCATTACCAATAGAGGAACGCCGGCTGAATTTAGACGCCACTACTAAAGATCCCACATCCGCTTTAATCCGGGGGGCTCCGGGAATATCCGTACGAATAAAAGTTACCCCAGAATCAACTTCTGCCGGCTTAAAAATTACATTAGCCTTATTACCAGTGTGGATACCAACACCCTTAAGGGTAACCTGGTTAACAATCGTCTTCTGTTTTTCCATTTATTTATCCTTTAGCCTTGCCTCAAGCTCCTCAATCTTTTTCTTTAGTTCTTTAACCAGGTTAAATAACTTAGGCAGATTTTGTAAACTGGCATTGACCCGCTGCGTAGTCATAAAGGGCCTGGCCGGATAACCCGAGACCATCATATCCGCGGGAACAGATTTAGCTACTCCGGATTGCCCTGTTACAATGGCGTTATCGCCGATAGTAATATGCCCAACTAATCCCGCTTGGCCGCCTAAGGTTACATTATTACCGATAATTGCGCTACCGGCAATACCCACCTGAGCAACAATCAAAGAGTTCTCACCGATAACGACATTATGGCCAATCTGCACCAGATTATCAATTTTAGTGCCGCGGCCGATAATCGTTTTATCGAAACGCGCCCGGTCAATGGTAACATTGGCCCCGATTTCCACATCATCATTAATTTGGACTGTTCCCACCTGAGGAATTTTATGATGCGCCCCTTTAATCGTAGCAAATCCAAAACCATCGGAACCAATCACTGCTCCGGAATGGATAATTACGCCTCTACCGATACTAATTCGTTCACGTATTGAAACATGCGGATAAATTAAAGTTTGGGCGCCTATTTTTGTATGATGGCCGATATAACAACCGGCATAAATTATTACATTATCTCCGAGGGTGACATTGTCCCCAATCACCGAATATGCTCCGATCGTTACGTCTTTACCCAAAGAAACATTCTTACCCATCACCGCGGTATAATCAATGCCGCAAGGATGCCCGGCATCATCAGGCGTAAACATTGAGATGATTTTGACAAAAGCCAAGGAAGGATTCTGAGTTATAATAATGGGTTTCGTCGTTGCTTGCGCGTCGCTTGAAGTAATAATCGCTGCCGCGCGTGTTTTATCCATCAGCGAGCTATACTTAGAATTAGCCAGAAAAGTGATCTCCCCTTCGGCTGCCTCTCTAATTCCGGAAGCCCCGTTAATCAGGATATCCCCATTGCCGATAACCTCTCCGTCAATAAGCTTAGCTATTTCATTTAGGGTTTTTTGCATTTAATGCGCGAATTATTTTAGAATCTAGGGGACGGTTCTATCTTTTCCGTTCTTTAAATTATAAAAAATAGAACCGTCCCCTTTATTCTAATATCTTTGGATTACTTCTTCCCACTACCAGCATTTAAAATAGCAATAATCTGACTGGTAATCTCCATACTCTTGGTCTGATAAACCAATACCCGGTCATTAAACACCAGGGTATATCCTTCTTTTTCGGAATATTGCTTTACCGCTTCTTCAATATCCTTTAAGATCTCTTTCATCTTCTCATCTTGATCTTTTTTTAACTCATCCTGCTTCTTACGGTCATAATCCTGAAATTCTTTTACCTTGGCCTGCAACTCAGCGCCTTTGGCTTCCCTTTCTTTATCATTAAGTAAACTCACTTTATCTTGAAAAGCTTTTAAATCCGCGACTTTTTTATCACGCTCGTCAGTATAAACCTTTTCTTTATCGCTTAAAGTTTTGTCATATCCTTTGGTTTTACTATATTCACTAAAAGTACGGCTTAAATCAATATAACCAAACTTATCCGCAGCTTGCGCGCTGCTCACAAATAAAGCCAAACCCATGACCACTATCCCCATAACCACTACTTTCTTATTCATTTTTACTCCCTCCTTTAATTAATTTCTCTAGTTACTTTAGTTTTATAAGAGTAGATAGTCGTTAACAGGTAGAATGTAGGTTTCCCTAAATACTACCTACTACCTACTGACTCTAAAATCCATGGCTGGCGCTAAAATGGAACCGTCCGCTACCTTTAGTATCCTTGCCAGATGCTTTATCCATCGGTATACCATAATCCAACATAATCGGGCCAATCGGAGTATTAATCCGCAAACCCAAACCTACGCCGGTTTTAAATCCTCCGGAGTTTATTCCTCCATTGCCATCTTTGGAAGAGAATATGTCTCCTAGTTTCTCCCAAACATTACCAACATCATAGAATGCCGCGACTTTTAAAAAACTAAACAAAGGATAAGTATATTCAATATTACCCACCGCCATTGATGCACCACCTAAAGGATTATTAGATGTATCAACCGGACCAACCCCTCTCTCCTCGTAACCTCTGATCGTATAAGCGCCACCAGCAAAAAATCTTTCATAAATAGGTATTTTTTCCGTAGTACCATATGGCTGTGCTAATCCTAACCGGCCTCTTACCTCAAGTACAGCGCCGCGCGGCATCGGAAAATAATGCGACGCTCGGCCAAAAAATTTCGTGTAACTTTTATCTCCACCCAAACCGGCAAAATCAAACGACCCGGTAAGCAAGCTACCTTTTCTGGTATTAAAAACATTATCCCTAGAATCATAAGTCAAACTAGGAGAAATAACACTAACTACATTCGTACCTACCTCATCCAATAAATCTTGAGAAGTGGGAGTAGTCGGATTACTAATCTTTATCTGATCCAACCGATATGTAAGATCTCCTCTTAAATATTCAGATAACTCCTTGCCTAAACGCAAATCACCTCCGGTCACCGCTTCATCATAACCATAACCTACGTCAGTATCGCGTGTATGTGTACGCCGGTACAAATCAAACCCAAAGGAAACCGGATAATCAAACATCCAAGGCTCAGTAAAACTCAGCTCGAAACCATTACTTAAGTTTCCGATGGAGGCGCGCACCTTTAAACTTTGCCCGGCTCCGGTAAAATACGGCCAATTTCTCCAATCAAAATTCTTCTGCTCCACCTCCACAAAACCTACAAATTGATCAACCGTGCTGTAACCGCCGCCAAAACTAAAAGCTCCGGTTTTAGTTTCTTTTACATCCACCACTAAATTCTTTTTCGACGGTTCGCCAGTTTCCTCGGTATCATAGCTGACTTCTTCAAAATATCCCAAATTGGTCAACCTTTCTTTACTCCGGCGTAACTTTTCTCCGTCGAATCTCTCTCCGGGAAGAATCCTCATTTCTCTGCGGATAACCACATCTTTAGTTTTAATATTACCTTTAATTTTAATCTTATCTACATAAACAACCTGATTTTCAGTAATCTCATAAGTTATGTCCACCCGCCCGCTAGCGGTATTCACTAAAGTAGACTCCTGGACCTGCGCGGAAATATAACCCCGGTCAAAATATAACCCCTGGATGCCAACTACATCTTTTTTCATCGACTCTTGGCTAAAAACTTTTCCGGGAATACATTCAGAGAGAGTTTTTAAAATCTCTTTCTCGGTAATATCTTTGTTACCTTGCACCTCAACCGAACCCACCAGATATTTTTTCCCCTCGGTAACTTTTATCGTAATAAATAACAGGTAGGATTTCTTGGCGTCAGGTTTTACCTCATAATCCACGGCCACATCCGTAAAACCTTCGCGCTGATAAAAAGACTTAATCCGCTGGGCGTCCTCTTTTAGCACTTCATCCTTTAAAACTCCGGCATTAAAAAACCAGGCGCGTTTAGTTTTAAGCAATTTTAAGATACGCCCCGCCGAAAAGCTCTGATTACCCTTAATAAGAATATCTTTAATACGTACCTTCCTGCCTTCGACAACCGTAAAAATTATATTGGCCTTATTGGTTACAGTATTCGCCTCGACTTTATAAGAAATATCCGCCTGGCTATAACCCATTTTTTCATACATCTTTTTTAATATCCGCACATCTTCGGCTAAAGCGGGATAATCCAAATATTGTGTTTCTTTGGATTTTAGCTGCTGCTTCAATTTCTCATCCTTCAGCGTAATAAGATTGATCCCCAAAAAGCTAATCTTCTCGATAATCGGCCTTTCCACGACCGTAATCAAAATTTTTAAGCCACCTTTATAATCCTGGGTATCGATTTTAATATCGCTAAAAAAACCCAATAGATATAGCCTCTTTAAATCATCACTAATAATATTCTCCTGATAGGCGCTACCAATCCGCGTCTTCATCTTAGAGACGATAACATTAGAACTAATTGCTTTATTACCCGTAATCTCTATCGCCGTAACATTTTTTAATACTGTAGGAGTAGCTTCAGATACTACAGAAGAGGCAGTTTCAGAGGCAGCAGCGGTTTTTTGTTCAGTCTGATCAAGCGGAGTTCCCTCAGCCAGAGCTAAAGAACTGCTATTCAGAAGAAGCAGCGCGCTTAGGAGTACAAAAATAGATTTACGCATTTGTATTATTATATAAGATTAGGCTTCTTAAATCAAATATTATTCAACCCGGGATAGGTTATCAAACCTGGTGAACTCCTTGATAAAAGCTAGCTTCAAAGATCCCACCGGGCCATTACGTTGTTTGGCAATAATTGCTTCGGCAACCCCTTGATTATCCGGAGAAGGATTGTAATACTCCTCCCTCAAGATAAGCACCACCACATCCGCATCCTGTTCAATTGCCCCGGATTCCCTTAAATCTGAAAGTTGCGGCCGATGGTCCGTACGCGATTCAACCGCCCGGGATAACTGGCTAATCGCAATCACCGGCACATTTAGTTCTCTGGCCAAAGCTTTTAAAGAGCGTGAAATTTCAGAAATCTCCTGTTGTCTGCTCTCCATATTTAAAGCTGTTCCGCGCATTAACTGCATATAATCCAAAATAATCAATTTTATACCATGGTGTGATTTTAAGCGCCGCGCCCTGGCACGTAGTTCCATTACCGAAATCGCCGGAGTATCATCAATAAATATCGGTGCATCAGAGAGCTTTCCAGCGGCCGCGGTCAAACGCGGCCAGTCACTCGTCGCTAAATACCCGGTTCTTACTTTATGCGCATCTACCCGCGCGTGCGAACAAAGCATTCTTTGCACTAATTGCTCTTTAGACATCTCCAAACTAAAGATCGCCGTAGGCACCTTCTCAATTACTCCGGCATATTCGGCAATCCCCAAAGCAAAAGCGCTTTTGCCCATCGAAGGCCTACCGGCAATAATAATTAAATCTGATGGTTGCAATCCCGCGGTCTTTAAATCAAAATCTATATAACCGGTGGGTATTCCGGTAACATGCGCCTTATTCTGATAAAGCCGGTCAATTGTTTCGATACTCTCCTTAATAATTTCTTTAAGCTGCAAATAGGTGCCTTGATTTTTACGGTCGCTAACCTCAAAAATAAGCTTCTCCGCGGTATCCACAACTTCATCGATATTTCCTTGGCTCTCATGGCAAACCGTAATGATTTTGGTAGAGTTATTAATTAAAGTTCTCAAAATATATTTTTCACGGACAATCCCGGCATAGTGATTAATATTCGCCGCGGTAGGAACGGCATTCGCCAAAGAAGTTAAATAGCTTGCCCCGCCTATTGCATCTAATACGCCATCCATCTTTAAAGCATTCGCCAGAGTAATTAAATCCACCGCTTTATTAGTATTATAAAGATCACTAATTGCCTGGAAGATCTTGCGGTGGGTATCTTTATAGAAACAGGAAGCATCCAATTTCTCAGCAGAAATTGAAACTGCTTCTTCATCCAAGAGCATGGATCCTAATACCGCCATCTCCGCGTCAAGATTTTGTGGAGGAAGTTTATCTAAAATTAAGTCTTTGGACATATTAAAATTACCTTCTTAAAATAAAGGGGACGGTTTTATTTTTTTACTACCCACAGTTTAACCGTGGCAATTACATCCGGATGCAGCTTCACCGGTATCTGGTAAATTCCCAAAGATTTTATCGGTTCAACCAAATCAATAATACTTTTATCAATGGAAAAACCTTCCGCCTTTAAGGCTTCGGCTATCTCATGGGCGTGGATACTGCCATATAGCTTTTCTTCACTTTGAGTTAATGCGGGGATGGTTAAAGTTAACGCGCTTAAGCGCTGCTTAACTAACTCTGATTCTGCTTTAATTTTAGCAGATTGCGCAGATCGAGCAAGTTGATCTTGCTTTAATTTCCCCAGGCTGCTGGCCGTAGCCGGCTGAGCTAAGTTACGCGGAAAAAGAAAATTCCTGGCAAATCCCTCTTTAACACAAACTACCGCGCCTGCCCGGCCGATCTTTTCTACGTCTTGATTTAAAATTACTTCCATTACTTAAACCTCCAGTAAATATTTATCGGGTATAAGGAAGCAACGCTAAAAATCTAGCCTTCATAATCAACTCCTTAATCCTCCTCTGATGCTTAGCGCAATTACCGGAAAAACGGCTAGCATTGATTTTACCCTTCTCAGTAATGAAAACCTCTAACCTCTTGATATCCTTATAATCAATACTGCCTAACTTATCCGCGCAGAACCGGCAGAATCTTTTTCTTACCGGGCCCAGCGCATCCTTCTTCTTTTTAATAATCTTTTTGTCTTTACCAAAACCTCTGGTTTTAACCTTCATGTGTCTCATCCTCACTTTCTGCTAACCATGTTGATTCACTACTTGATTCTTCGCTTAATACCTCAGGTTGCGCCGGACTAACCGGAGTTGACGCCTTCGCTTGACCCGGAGTACCCATAAATTGTACACGTTCTGCTCGAACTTCAATCACTGAGCGTTTAGCGCCGGTATTGTCCTCCCAAGAACGCGACTGCAACCGGCCCTCAACAAAAAGGCTGCTTCCCTTATGTAAATACTGATTACAAGTTTCTGCTTGCTTATTCCAAACAACTGCGGTAATGAAACAAACCTCTTCTTTCAACTCTTGATCTTTAGTGCGGTATTTACGATTTACCGCCAGGCGTAAATTAGCCACCGCTATACCAGCCGGAGTATAACGTAACTCCGGATCCTTAGTAAGATTGCCCATTAATAATACTTTATTATAACTAGCCATAGAAATTCTTTCTGTCCGCTAAAAAAGGCGGACGTTTTAGTTAAAAGCTTAAATATCCATCCGGGTAAATAAAACTCTTAAAATATTTTCATTAAGTTTGTAGGTATTACGTACCTCCTTAATCGCCGCTGCCGGAGCGCTAAAAGCTGCCAAATAATAAATCCCTTCCATAAATTTATTAATCGGAAAATATAATTTACGTCTTTCTGCCCAGACTCCGGATTGTGTTATCTGGCCGTTCTGCTTAATTATTGCATCATCAATCTGTTTAAACAATGCTTTCTTATCTTCATCGGATAAATCAGGTTTAATAATTACCATCGCTTCATACTTATTCATTTCTAGCTCCTCATTTTTCCCTCATCATCTGGCGCTTGGGGAAAAATGACCCTCAAGCCCCGCGAGGAGGAACACCGGCGCAATACCAATTAGCGCGGAGTGTCTCATTTATTAAATATGTTCATCGTTTGCACTATGCCATTCTCTAACCAGCTCATACAGCAGCTAACCGCATCTTCTTCTATCTGCTTGACGGCGGGTTTCTCCTTGCGTAAAAAACCCGCAAGAACATAATTTGCGGCATCTTGAGAACTTTTTGGCCGTCCAATTCCAATACGCAAACGGCAAAAATCTTTTCTTCCTAAATGCTCAATAATCGATTCTACGCCGCGCTGCCCGCCACTTGAGCCCTGCGGGCGTATCTTTATTTTACCCAACTCTAAATCTAAATCATCGCAAACCACTAAAAGATCTTTTTCGTCGACTTTAAATTTCTTAAACAAAGCTTTAACCGCTATACCGCTTAAATTCATATAAGTCTGCGGCAAGGCTAAAACTACATCCTGCTGATGCAGTTTGCCCATAGCGACTAATGCAGAAACCGAACTATCCCGCTTAAAATTAATTTTTAAAGAACTAGCTAAAGATTTTAAAACCGCAAAACCAATATTGTGCCGGCTTTGAGCATAGATTAATCCGGGATTTCCTAAACCCACAATCAATTTTGTCCCGTCAGAAATCATTATGGAACTTACTTCTTATCTTTCTCTTTAGCTGCCTCAGCCGGAGCGGCTTCGCCAGGAATTTCTTTCTTCTCTTTAATTACCTCAGGCTCCTTAGATGTATCGCCTTCAATCGCTTCAGCTGGCGCTTCTTCCTTCATCGGAGCAGCCACATGTAAGACAATCGCGGCCGGATCGCTTAAAGGCTTAACTCCCTCCGGAAAAACTATATCCTTAACATGAATAGCATCACCCATTTTAAGAGCAGTTATATCTACTTGTATATCTTTAGGAATATTCGTCGGCAAACATTCTACTTCGATTTCCCAAAGCAGGTGTTCTAAAGATCCACCCTCCTGTTTAACACCAATCGCTTCACCTTTAGTTTGAATAGGAACATTAACTTTAATTGCCTCAGTTAATGAAATCTCATTAAAATCCACATGAATAATATCTTCGCGCACCGGATGATATTGGACCTCTTTAACCAAACAAGGCCTGCCTTTAGCCTTTTTATCATCTTTAATCTTTAAATTAATAATTACACTTTCTAAACGATGCTGATGCACTAATTTTAAGAGCGCGCTCCGGGAAATTTTTACCGATAAGGCATCCTTGCCATGGAAATAAACCACCGCCGGTAAATAACCGCTTTCTCTTAAATCTTTAGAACTGGCTCTTCCTTTGCCCTCTCTTAATTCTGCTTCTAAAACAATCTCTTCCATTTTAACCTTTCCGTCCTAATCAAATAGGCAGCTAACTGATTCCTCGTTGTGTATTCTTTTTATTGCTTCCGCCAAAAGACTAGCCACCGAAAGCACCTCAATCTTAGGATGCTTCTTGTCTTCAGATAAAGGCACGCTATCAGTAATCAACAGTTTCTCTAGTCCTTTACATTTTTCAATTCGTGCGATTGCCGGGCCGGATAAAATACCATGAGCAATCGCAGCATAAATAGTCTTAGCCTTAGCTTTCTTTAAAGCCTCCACCGCCTCAATCAGCGAGCTACCGGTGGCAATCATATCATCGACAATAATTACATTTTTATCCTCTACCTCACCCATAATATGTATCGCCTCAGCTTTTTCAGGTGAAACCCGGCGTTTGTCAATTATCGCCAGGCCCGCTGAAATTCTTTTGGCGTAAGCCCTCGCCATCTTAATCGAACCAACGTCAGGAGAAACAGCCACTAAGTCTTTAATATTCATTTTTGAGAAATAATCTACTAATACCCCTACAGAAAAAAGATGATCCACAGGAATATCAAAAAATCCCTGGATCTGGCCGGCATGTAAATCCATGGTCAAAATCCGATTTGCCCCGGCCACCGTTAAAAGATTGGCCACTAATTTTGCCGTAATCGGCACGCGTGGCTGATCCTTCCGGTCTTGGCGCGCATAACCAAAATAAGGAATAACCGCGGTAATCCGATGAGCGGAGGCCCTGCGCAGCGCATCCATCATAATTAAAAGT
>JAPLMA010000011.1 GCA_026387255.1 Candidatus Omnitrophota bacterium
TATAAGGATCCGGTTTTGGTTTCCTCAAGTGACGGAGTAGGTACGAAACTGATGATTGCTAAATTAGCCAATAAGTACGATACGGTGGGTATTGACGCGGTGGCGATGAATGTGAATGATATTCTTTGTACCGGAGCGGAATCTTTATTCTTCTTAGATTATATTGCTTTTAGTAAAGTTAAAGAAAATGTACTGGTGGATATCGTCAAGGGTATAAATGACGGATGCCGCCAGGCAGGTTGTTCTTTGATCGGCGGAGAGACTGCTCAGATGCCGGGAATGTATCGGGAGGGTGAATACGATATCGCTGGTTTCTGCGTGGGGGTTGTAGAAAGAAAAAAGATTATTAATGGCGCAAAGATTAAGGCCTCGGACCTAGTCATTGGCATTGCCTCTAGCGGTTTGCATTCTAATGGTTATTCTTTAGTCAGAAAAGCCTTGGGTCCCACAGAGCTAAAAAGAATGGCGGCGCAGTTACTTGAGCCTACACGTATTTATGTTTTACCAATTCTTGAACTTTTGCGTCAATATGGGAAAGGCGTGCATGGGATCAGCCATATTACCGGCGGAGCTTTTTACGATAAGATCAGCCGGATATTACCAAAAAATATTGATGTGCGTATTGAAAAAAATTCCTGGAGAGTGCCTGAAATATTCAGGCTCATCCAGTATAAGGGCAATATTGAAGATCTAGAGATGTATCGTACTTTGAATATGGGAATTGGTTTGGTTTTAATTGTGCAAAAGGAGGCGGCCTCCGGGATGATGCAGAAATTAGCGGAGCTTAAATTAAAATCCTGGATTATTGGAGCGGCGGTAAAAGGCAATAAACAAGTAAACATAATTTAATAGGAGGTAAAGATGAGTTTACTAGGATTAGTTATTGTGGTAGCCGTAGTGATTTTTTTTATGGGAATCCGGATTGTGCGTCCTACGCATCGGGGTTTGATTGAACGGTTGGGTAAATATAATCGTTTTGCGAGTATGGGTTTCAACTGGATTATCCCGGTGATTGAGGTTATTTATCAGGTTAATGTCACTGAGCAGATGGTTGATGCTGAGCCGCAGGAAATTATTACCAATGATAATTTGAATGCTAAGGTTGATGCCCAGGTTTATTTTAAAGTTAAGGCGGATGAATCGGATGTTAAGAATTGTCAGTATAGCGTGAATAATTATCAGTGGCAGATTGTGAATTTAGCCCGCACCACTTTAAGGAATATCATTGGCACGCTGACCTTAAAATCCGCCAATAGCGAAAGAGGCAAGATCAACGCGGAGTTGCATAAGACTCTGTGTGAAGAAACCGCTAGTTGGGGTTTAGAGATTGTTAGGACAGAGTTAAAAGAAATCGATCCACCCAAGGATGTTCAGGAAACCATGAACAAAGTAGTTAAAGCGGAAAATGAAAAAATTGCTGCCATTGATTTTGCTACGGCCACAGAAACTGTCGCCGACGGTCAGAAAAGAGCGGAGATTAAAAAGGCAGAAGGCATCAAACAGGCCCGGATTTTAGAAGCAGAGGGTGAGGCAGCGGCAATTAAACTGGTGAATGAAGCAGCCGAGAAGTATTTTACCGGTAATGCGCAGGTGTTACGAAAACTTGAGGCAGTGGAGAAGTCATTAGCGAATAACGCTAAAATCGTGGTTCCGGCAAATACAGAGTTGGTAAATGTAATCGGTGAAATGGCCGGCTTTTTACCGATTAAGAATAAAGAAGATAAAATATAGATATTTGTTTCATTTGAGCATGGAAATAATTCCGGGGACACAATAATTAATTATGATGAATATTATGGGAGAAGTGGGGAGTTTGGTTAGCCTGGTGGATTATCAGGATGGTTCTGTTGTTAGCAAGGAGTTGATTAAGAAAGAAAAGGGTACGGTAACGCTTTTTGCTTTTGATCAAGGACAAGGTTTAAGCGAGCATACCGCGCCATTTGACGCGTTAGTTTATATTTTTGATGGTCAGGCGGAAATCAGTATTGCTGGAAAGCAATATAATTTAAAATCCGGTGAAACGATTATTATGCCGGCAAATAAGCCGCATTCTCTAAAGGCGATAAACCGCTTTAAGATGCTCTTAGTAATGATTAAGGCTTAATAAATTGGAAACTGTTTCGCAGCTAATCGGGAAATGGGGGTTATTTGGTGAAATTTTTTAGATTGTGGACTCCGGTGGTAGTTTGGGCAGGGGTTATTTTTTTCTTTTCAAGTATCCCTGATTTAAAAACAAATCTTGAGTATGATTTTTTCTTAAGAAAAATAGCTCATATTACTGAATATTTTATTTTAACTTTTGTTTTGTATCGGGCATTTAGAGGGTCATTTAATATAAACTTTATCCGTCTTTTTATGTATCCGGCTACTTTTGCGCTGCTTTATGCTATTTCTGATGAATTTCATCAATATTTTGTTTTAGGTAGGAGTTGTTCTTTTAGAGATGTTTTAATTGATAGTATTGGAATTATTAGTTTCTATATCTTTATGAGGATCAAGAAAGGATGTTTATGTTCGATAAAATGAAAGGGTTGTTTGAGATGCAGAAAAAGATGCAGGAAGTAAAGCGTGAATTAGATAATATAAATTTTGATATTCAAAGCTCCGATGGTGCCGTTAAAATTACGATGAACGGTTCTCAGGAGATAAAAGAGGTAGTGATCAAAGATAACCTTGGAGAATCAGAAAAGGCGCGCCTGGGGAATTCATTAAAAGATACCTTTAATCGGGCAATTAAGCGTTCCCAGGAAGTGGCCGCGCAAAAAATGAAGGAGGTTACCGGATTTAATATACCGGGGCTTACTTAATATGTTTATTTTATCTAATTTTATCTTTGCCGTGGCTAATATTTTGGATGTTTTGTTGACAATCGTCTATTGGTTGGTAATTATCCGCGCATTGATCAGTTGGGTAAATCCTGATCCGGCTAATGCGATTGTGCAGTTTCTTTACAAGACAACTGATCCGATTTTAGAGCCAATCAGAAGGCGTTTGCCTTTGAATTTTCGATTCGGGATTGATATTTCTCCGATAATTGTAATTTTCTTGGTGATGTTTTTAAAATCATTTTTTATAAAATCACTTTTTGATCTTAGTATGTGGATAAGATTTAAATAATGAATAAAGTGTTGCCTAAAATTCTTTGTATCGGGTTATTGATTTTGTTTCCTGTGGCATTATCCTGGGCCCAAAATTGGGAAAAACAAGGGGATTACTATTTTCTTACCAAAAATAACCGGGATAATTTTAGTTTGGTTGGCGCCGGGCCGAATAAGTTCGCGAGCAAATATTTGAAATACGAAGGGGTCGATTTTCTGGTGCGGGGAGCAGACGGTTGGGATGATTATGGAAGGCTTAATCTTGAAGGCAATAATATGTTCTCTTTGCCGATACGCAATGGAATGAAAGTTGATGCACTGCATCTTTTAGCCGGAGGCAATTACAGCAATAGCTATGAGCACGATGGATTAATGCGGTTATACGGAGACAAGTATTTTTATGCTACCCTGACGGTTATTTTTGTTTATCAGGATGGTGTATATAAGGAACTTTCAGTTCCGGTTTTCTGGGATTGGTTTAGGATTGGCCCTGGCGCATGGAATAAATATGGAGCAAGGATTGAATCTTTGGGTGAGAATCCGGTACGTAAAGATTGCAATTTGTTTCACATTAGTTTTACTAACCCGAGGCCTGCGCAGCCGCTCAAGGATATCCTGATTGCGGATAGCTGGATAGATGATCGTCCTTTTTCAGACATTTTTGCGGTGACCTTAAAGTCTTCTGACCTGCTTGAAGTATTACCAAAAGAGGAAAAATAAATGCGGATTTTAGTTGTGGGTTCTGGCGGAAGAGAACATGCGCTAGTCTGGAAAATTGCGCAATCAAAATTAGTCGATAAGATTTTTTGCGCTCCGGGAAACGGCGGGATTTCGCAGTTGGCGGAATGCGTTGATATAAAGGCCGATAATATCCCCGGCCTCCTGGAATTTGCCAGAAAAGAAAAAATAGATTTAACCGTGGTGGGTCCGGAAGCGTCGCTGGTCGCCGGTATGGTTGATGAATTTAGCCATTATAAACTACCGGTATTCGGTCCGCAGAAAAAAGCAGCGCAGCTTGAGCAGAGTAAGGCTTTTGCCAAGCAGCTGATGATGCATTACGGTGTGCCCACAGCAAATTTCCGCGTGTTTGTAAATATCGATGAGGCGAAGAAATATATCGGCGCCAGAGGTGCCCCCTGCGTGATTAAAGCAGATGGTTTGGCGCAAGGCAAAGGTGTGGTTGTGGCCAAAACTATTGAAGAAGCCAATCGCGCCGCAAATAATATGCTGGTTAACAGGATTTTCGGGGACGCGGGAAAGCGCATTATTGTTGAGGATTGCCTGGTGGGCCAGGAGGCCTCTATACTTTGTTTTACTGACTCAAAGGTGATTGTTCCGTTGGTAACTAGTCAGGACCATAAAAGAATTTTTGATAATGATCTGGGGCCGAATACCGGAGGAATGGGCGCGTATTCTCCTGCACCGGTAGTAACAAAGGAGTTATTTGATGAAATTGTGCAGAAGGTATTTAACCGTATTCTTGCCGGTTTAAATGCGGAAAGGATTGAATACCGGGGGATACTTTATGCCGGGATCATGTTGACTAAATCCGGTCCGCAGGTTTTAGAATTTAACGTGCGTTTCGGTGACCCCGAGACACAAGTAATACTGCCGCGGCTTAAGACTGACCTGGTCGAGGTTATGCTGGCAGTAGTCAATCAGAAGCTCTCTCGGTATCCAACATTGGAATGGGATGAGCGCGCCTGCGTATGCGTGGTCTGCGCGGCAAAAGGGTATCCCGGAGAATACGCCAAGGACAAAGAAATATTCGGCTTGGATGAGGCGGCTAAATTGCCGGATGTAGTGGTTTTTCACGCCGGGACTAAAAAAATGGGCAATAAAATTGTCACTAGCGGCGGCAGGGTTCTGGGGGTAACCGGATTAGGTGCGACAATTAAAGAGGCGATAAATAAGACTTATCAGGCAGTCGAGAAAATTAAATTTGAAGGAATGCAATATCGTAAGGATATAGGAGGGAAGGCATTAAAATTTTAAACTCTAAATACGAAATCCTAAACTCTAAACAAACTCGAAACTATAAACTCAAAAACCCAAATATTAGTTTTAAAGTTTTGAGTTTTGGATTTATGATTTGTTTAGGATTTAGAGTTTAGTGTTTCGAGTTTAATTTTCAAGGAGGTCTTATGAATAAAATAAGTATTCTGATGGGCAGTAAATCGGATTTAGAAACAGTTAATGAAACGATTAATGTCTTAGAGGAATTTGAGGTAGGTTTTGAAGTCAAGGTTTTATCCGCGCACCGAACACCCAAAGAAGTGGCGCAATATGTGGAGTCTGCTCCTAAAAGCGGGACCAAGGTTTTTATTGCTGCTGCCGGAATGTCCGCGGCTTTGGCCGGGGTAGTTGCCGCGCATACTATTTTACCGGTGATCGGCATACCGATTGAAACTAAAAACTTAAAAGGCCTGGATTCTCTTTTATCGACCGTGCAGATGCCTCCGGGGGTTCCCGTGGCTTGCATGTCGATTGGCCGCGCCGGGGCAAAGAATGCCGCGCTTTTTGCTTTGGCGATACTGGGTATTCATGATACTAAAATCAGCGCCCAGCTGGTAAATTATAAAAAACAGATGCGCCTTAAAATTAAACAGATTAAAGTTAAATTATGAGTTTAACAAAAATTATTAAAGTTAATCCTCTGGCTCCCCAGGAGGAGGCTATCCAACAGGCAGCCAAAGTTTTAATTGCCGGCGGATTAGTAATTATTCCCACGGAGACGGTTTACGGGATTGTGGCCAATGCTTTAAATATCAAGGCGCTGGAGAGGCTTTATAAAATAAAAAATCGGCCTAAAGATAAGCCTTTTTCTATACTGATTGCGCAGGAACAAAAGGTGCGGGAGTTGGCGGCTGAGGTTCCTGTCGTGGTTTATAAATTGATGCATAAATTCTGGCCGGGACCATTGACAATTTTACTAAAAGCCAAGGATCAGGGTAAAATTGGTTTACGTATGCCGGATAATTTAGTTGCTTTAGCGATTATTAATCAGTCGACAGTTCCTCTGGCTTGTCCTTCCGCGAATATTTCAGGTCAGCCAGCTCCGGTTAATTTCCAGCAAGCAATTAAAGATCTGGATGGCCGGGTGGATTTAGCCATTGATGCTGGCCCGGCTAATGTCGGTTTGGAATCTACGGTGGTTGACTTAAGTATTGAGCCGCCGCAAATAGTTAGAAGCGGCGCAATTAATGATGAAGAGATCATGGCGATCATAAAATCCAAGACCGTGCTTTTTGTTTGCACGGGAAATTCTTGTCGCTCGGTGATGGCGGAGGCGTATTTAAAGAAACTTTTACATAAAAATCATAGAACGGATATCCAAGTCTCCTCTGCCGGGGTAATGGCCATATCTGGTATGGGTGCCAGTTTAGAAACGCGGGAGGTATTGGCAAAGGAGGGTATGGATGTCGAAGCCCACCGCAGCCAAAGAATAACTCAGGAATTAGTGGAACAGTCGGATATTATTTTAGCGATGGAGAATGTGCATGAAGATAAAATTTTGCAGCTTGTTCCGGAAGTAAAAAATAGGCTTTTTTTATTGAAGGAATTTGCTAAAATAAATGAGAGCAACTTGGATATCACTGATCCTGCCGGGAGTTCTTTAGAGTTTTACCAGGATACTTTTTTAACGATTAAGGATGCTGTAGAAAGGATAAGTAAAATATTATGACCAAATTATTGATTGCTTCAGATCATGCCGGATTTGTTTTAAAAGAAAAATTAAAGGATTATCTTCAGAAGAAGGCAATCGGCGTAAAAGATTTAGGCACTTATTCTTTAGAGCGTTGCGACTATCCGTTGTATGCTTACGAATTAGCTAAAAATATCTCCAACGGAAAATTCAAGCGCGGTATACTTATCTGTAAAAGCGGAGTTGGTACTTCGATTGTAGCTAATAGGTTGCCGAGGGTGCGCGCCGCACTTTGTGATAATTTAAGAATAACTAAACTTAGCCGCCAGCATAATGATAGCAATGTTTTGGTAATGGGCTCGGCATTTGTAAAAGCGGATTTAGCCAAAAGAATGGTTTCAGCCTGGCTAAATACCAAGTTTTTAGGGGGCAGGCATTTAAGGAGAATAAAATTAATTAACCAGATTGATAAAAAAATAAGGAGCAGTGCAAAGTGAAACATTTAGAACAGGTAGACCCAGAGATTTTTGCCGCGATTCAAAAAGAATTAAACCGTCAGAATGATAATTTAGAGTTGATCGCCTCGGAGAATTTCGCATCTTTAGCAGTTTTAGAGGCACAGGGTTCAGTGTTAACGAATAAATATGCGGAAGGGTATCCGGATAAGCGTTGGTATGGCGGATGCGAATATGTGGATATTGTCGAGAGCCTGGCAATCCAGCGGGCTAAAAGCATTTTTGGCGCGGAGCATGTTAATGTCCAGGCGCATTCCGGTTCGCAGGCGAATATGGCAGTATATTTTGCGGCGATTAATCCGGGCGATACTGTTTTGGCAATGGATTTAGCTGCCGGAGGGCATCTTACACATGGCCATCCGCATAATTTTTCCGGTAGACTTTATAAAATGGTTAGTTATGGGGTAGATAAGAAAACCGAAACTTTGGATTATGACGTGATCATGGAATTAGCTAAACTACATAAGCCTAAGATGATTCTGGCTGGGGCTTCAGCATATCCGCGGACAATTGATTTTAAAAAATTCCGCCAGATTGCTGACGCGGCGGGAGCATATTTATTTGTGGATATGGCGCATATCGCGGGTTTAGTGGCCGCGGGTTTGCATCCATCGCCGGTTCCCTATGCGGAGTTTGTCACCTCGACAACGCATAAGACTTTACGCGGCCCGCGCGGCGGGTTTATCCTGTGTAGATTTGTCACCTCGACAACGCATAAGACTTTACGCGGCCCGCGCGGCGGGTTTATCCTGTGTAGAAAAGAGTTTGCTAAAAAAATTGATAGCCAGATTTTTCCCGGGATTCAGGGTGGGCCATTGATGCACGTGATTGCCGCTAAGGCCGTAGCTTTTGGCGAAGCGATGACGAGTGAATTTAAACAGTATCAGCAGCAGTTACTGAAAAATGCCGTAGAGTTAGCCGCGGCTTTAGAGAAAAAAGGTTTTCGTATTGTTTCCGGTGGCACGGATACACATTTAATGTTGGTAGATCTGAATGCCAAGAACGTCACAGGTAGCGATGCTTCAAAAATTCTCGGTGAAGTTAATATTACCGTGAATAAAAATCTTATTCCTTTTGATTTAAAAAGCCCGACCGTGACTAGCGGTATCCGTTTGGGAACTGCGGCAGTCAGCACGCGCAAAATGAAAGAGACAGAGATGCGTCAGATTGCCGGGTTGATTAATGAGGCGTTAGAAAATCCCACTGATCAGGAAAAATTAGCGCAGGTGAGAAAAGGAGTAATTGATTTAACCAAGAAGTTTCCATTATATACGGAGTTATTTAAATAAAATGAAAAAGAGAATGTCTGTAGATAAGCGTCCTACTTGGGATGAATATTTTTTAGAGATGGCTGAGTTAGTGGCCAAGCGCTCTACTTGTTTGCGCCGCAGCGTAGGGGCAGTTTTAGTCAGAGAAAAAAGAATTCTGGCTACCGGTTATAATGGCGCGCCGAGTGGTTTAAAACACTGCGTGGAAGTCGGTTGCTTGCGTTTAAAATTAAAAATTCCTTCGGGAGAGCGCCATGAATTATGCCGCGCCCTGCATGCTGAACAGAACGCGCTTATTCAGTCATCTTTGCACGGCATTAGCGTTAAGAATGCCACATTATATGCCACTAATCAACCGTGTATGATTTGCGCTAAAATGTTGATTAACGCCGGAATAAAAGAGATTGTCATTGCGCAAGGCTATCCGGATAAGATGGCCAAGGATTTTTTAAAGCAGGCAAAAATTAAAATAAGGAAAATATCATGAGGTGTCCGTCTTGCGGATGCAAAGAAGATAAGGTAGTGGATTCTCGCGCGACAGCCGAGGAGTCAGCCGTTAGGCGCAGAAGAGAATGTTTAAAGTGCGGCAAACGATTTACCACCTATGAATACGTGGAAGATGTTTCGCTGCTAGTGATTAAGAAGGACGGCCGACGCGAGGCTTGGGATCGTAAAAAAGTTTTAGCCGGGATTATCCGGGCTTGTGAGAAGAGGCCGGTGAGTGTGGAGAAGATGGAGGATGTAGTCATTCAGGTTGAGCATTCTATCCAGAAAAAAAGCGATCGGGAAGTGCAAGCCAGCCGGATCGGTGAGCTGGTCATGGAAAAGCTAAAATTAATTGACGATGTAGCCTATGTGCGTTTTGCTTCAGTATATCGACAGTTTAAGGATGTGGGTCAATTTATGGTGGAGTTAAAGGATATTTTGGGTAAGGATAAAAAGAAAAAATAGGGGCTAGCGGGGCCTGCCGCGGGAGCGCTTCTCGTCAAATTTGTCTCGAAGCATCTCCCGCCTCACCCGCTAGCTATGCATTTTAAGTTTACCCATAATAAAAGGTGTGTGGGGTGGGACAGTTTCTGAATAGAGACTGTCCTTTTTTTATTATTCTGTTAGATTTTGCTAGCTCTCACGTCTATTGTTAAAGATAGCTTTATTAGTTTCAAAGAAAAGGGGTTTGCTGTAAATAGTTCAGAGCCATCTTGACAAATATACGTCCTTAACGTAAACTGCACCTCATGCCCAAAACAAACTACATTTCTAACGAAATGTTCGCTTGCCTTAAACGTTACTGGGGCTACACCCAGTTTCGCCCTTGGCAGGAAGATACGATTCTGGCTATTCTTGATGAGCGGGAAACTCTGACTATTCTGCCCACCGGCGGCGGCAAATCACTATGTTTTCAGCTTCCGGCTTTGCTTAAAGAAGGCATGGCTGTGGTTATCTCGCCGTTAATCTCCTTAATGAAAGATCAGGTCGATGGCCTTAAAGATATGGGCATTCTCGCTGAATGCCTTAACTCCAGTCAGACCGCCAGCCAACAGCGCGAGGTGATCAAGCACATCCGCGACAACCAGGTTAAACTCTTATATATTTCCCCCGAACGCCTGCAAACCGAAGAGACCATGGAATTATTAAGATCAGCTTCGTTGTCATTTTTTGTTATCGATGAAGCCCATTGCATCAGCCACTGGGGCCATGATTTCCGGGATGAATACCGCCAGCTCGGCACGATTAAAGATAATTTCCCGGGAATAAACATTCATGCCTTTACTGCCACCGCCACCAAAGAAGTCCAAGAAGATATACTCGCTCAACTCAGGTTTGTTCACCCCCGGATCAATATCGCCTCAGTTGATCGTCCCAACCTGGCCTATCGGGTTATGCCCCGGCAGAGTATTATTCCCCAGCTCACCGAGGTTTTAGAGAAACATGCCAAGGAAGCTGGGATTATTTATTGCCTGCGCCGCAAAGATGTGGATGATATTTCCAAAAAATTGAATAAATTAGGATATAAGAATCTGCCTTACCACGCCGGCCTGACTGATGAAGAGCGCCATGTCAACCAGGAACGCTTTATTCGCGAAGAAGTTAATATTATTGTCGCCACCGTAGCTTTCGGTATGGGTATTGACCGCTCGGATATTCGTTTTGTGATCCACGCTGCCATGCCCAAGAGTATCGAGCATTACCACCAGGAAACCGGACGCGCCGGCCGGGACAGCTTGCCCTCATACTGCTACATGTTTTACGGAGGGGGTGATTTCCGGGTCTGGGAATTTTTTTCCAAAAAGTCCGCCAATTACCAGGTTATGATGGACAAATTAAGGATTATGTATAATTTCTGCACCCAGCCGCAATGCCGGCACAAAGTTTTTGTTAATTATTTCAACCAGGAATATCAACAAACTTCTTGTCAGGCCTGTGATTATTGCCTGGGTGAAGTGGATATGGTCGATGATCCTCTTGAACTCGGCCAAAAGATCCTTAATTGCGTTTCTAGCGTCAGATACGGCGATGACCAGGGTTTTGGCGCCGGATACCTGGCTAATGTTTTAAAAGGAAATTCTACCGACCAGATAACTAGATGGGGCCATCAGCACAACCCTAATTTTGCCGTCATGTCCGGTCAAACTCTAATTTTTATCCGCTACCTGATTGAACAACTTATCGGCCAGGGTTTTCTGGAACGTCAGGGTGAATACGATACGCTTGCGATGACTGATCTCGGCCAAAAACTCCTAAACGGAAAGGTTACTCCAATATTAGCGAAACCATTGGTTGCCGAGAAGAAAAAAGCCATCACCGCCCGTCAAAAAGCCAAAAAAGCCCAGGATTTCGCCGGAGTAGACGAGGAATTATTTGAATTACTCCGCGCCAAAAGATCTGAATTAGCCCGTAAACATGGCGTCCCTGCCTACATCATCTTCGGCGACAAGTCCCTAAAAGACATGGCCTCCCGCAAACCCACTACCCGCTTGGCCTTTTCTGAGGTCTTCGGAGTAGGCGACCACAAACTAAAAATCTACGCCGACCATTTCATCAGCGTGATCAAGCAGTATGGGAAATAAGTATCAACAACTCTTGTCAATCTCTTTCAAAGTGTTATAATCTAAGCTACTTAGGAGAAAAATATGTCTTTGTCTAAGTTTGTATTATCGTTTGAAAGGAAAACTGCCACTTAAATATAATTAAAACCTTCGCTAGAAATGGCGAGGTTTTTTTATGGACACATTTTGGGCACAGAGTGAAAAGTGATACTCTTAACTTCTTGTAAAGAAATAGATTAAGGTAAATTGGAGGAGAACGAGGTGCCCTAAGTACTAAATGAGCTCGGGAGAAACTTAAGATAGATATTTTATTTAACTTATTGTAAAAAATATTGTTATATAACAAATAATTATAGATATTTCTATGGTTAAAAAAGTCTGTATTTTTGGTAGTTATAAAGATTTAAGCAAAAAAGAAAAGGAAGAGATCGTTCGGCTGGGGAAATTGTTGGCTCAGAAAGGCGCGACCGTGATCTCCGGAGGTTTTGGGGGTACGATGGAGGATATTTCTGCCGGGGCTAAATCTGCCGGTGGCAAGACCATTGGCGTGACCTGGTATAAATGGGAGAAGCCGATATATAAAAAAGCAAATGAATTTATTGATAAAGAGATTATTGCGGATAGCTTGTTTGAGCGAATTGAGATTATGTTTAAAAAGGCGGATGCTTTTATTGTGCTTCCGGGTGGAACCGGAACATTATTAGAGCTATCCGCAGTACTTGAATATATGAATAAAGGGTTAATTGACCCTAAGCCGATAATTATGTTGGGTGATTTTTGGAAGCCGGTTTTAACCTGTTTGAAAAAGGAACCGGTATTGAGTGAGAAAACGAAGAATATGCGCAAGATTTATTGTTGTAATGATCTGGTTACTTTTGTTAAGACTGTGGATGAATGCATTGAAAAGCTGTGATAATTTAATGCGAAATTAAGTTACGAGATTCTTCGGCTCCCTGTGGGCCTCAGAATGACGAGAGGAATATGTCTAAATATTACACTGGTAGAAAAACCAAAAATTTATTTGATCCTAAAAGTAAATCTCCTTTTAGATTAAGCCGCTCTAAAATCGAATTGTTCATGAATTGCCCGCGGTGTTTCTACTTGGATAGAAGATTAGGGGTAGGACAACCGCCGGGGTATGCGTTTACTTTAAACTCCGCGGTAGACAAATTACTGAAGAAAGAATTTGATATTTATAGAGAAAAGCAGACAGCTCATCCGCTTATGGAAAAGAATGGCATTAAGGCAGTTCCTTTTAAGCATGAGAAACTTAACCTTTGGCGAGATGCTCTACATGGCGGGATAGAGTATTTGCATACGCCGACTAATCTTTTGTTTTGCGGAGGGATAGATGATGTTTGGGTTTCACCGGATGGCCAGTTATTTATCGTAGATTATAAGAGTACTTCCAAGGAAGAAGAGGTCAATATTGATGCGGATTGGCAGATTTCCTATAAGCGGCAGATGGAGATATACCAGTGGTTGTTCAGGAGGAATGCTTTTAATGTATCTTCAACGGGTTATTTTGTGTACTGTAACGGATTGACTGATCGGGATGAATTTGGGGCGAAGCTGGATTTTAATATTAAGATCATACCTTATATCGGGGATGATCGTTGGATAGAGGGAGTAATATTAGATATACATAAGTGCTTAATGCGCGATATAATACCGGTAAGTGGCCAGGATTGCGATTTTTGCAAGTATACTGAGGGAAGAAAGAGTGTTGAGTAAGGAGGAAAAAGATGTCTAGTAAGCAGAGGGTAGCAGTTTTAATTGCGATAGTTTTCACTTTGGTTTTAGCGGCTAATATATCTTTTGCTTGTACGGATTTTCAGATTAAGGCCAAAGATAATACCGTGGTTATCGGCCGTTCCATGGAATTTCCTGTTGATCTGCATTCTAATGTTGTCATTGTGCCTGGCGGAGAGCAATTTGTCAGCATCGATGATAAAGGCGTTAAGGGGATAACCTGGACGAATAAATATGGTTTCTTAGGAATAGATGCCTACAATCTTAAAAATTGCTATGTAGAGGGTTTTAATGAAAAGGGGCTGGCTTTTGACGGGTTGATGTTTACGGGCGCAAAGTATCAGACGGCAGAGCCGGGTAAATTCGTGACCATCAGCGATTTTGGCTCTTGGATCATGGGAAACTTCGCGAACGTGGAAGAGGTGAAAGAAGCTTTGCCTAAGGTAAACGTCGCAGGTACTGTTTTAAAAGAAGCAGGCGGCGAGCTATATTTTCATATTGCCGTGCATGATGCTGCCGGAAAGAATCTGGTTATCGAGTTTATTGATGGAGAAGTAAAGGTTTATGATAATCCGCTTGGGGTCATGACTAATCGTCCTGATTTCGCCTGGCAGCTGAATAATTTAAGAAATTATATAAATTTGGATGCGCATGATAAAAAGGATAAGATGCTTAATGGCCTAAAACTGGAGCCTACCGGCGTTGGTAGCGGCCTGCTTGGTTTACCCGGGGACTGGACTCCTCCATCGAGATTTGTGCGTGTCGCGTATTCTTTGGATGCGGCTTTACCGGTGGAAGATGCTCCCGAAGCAGTAAATCTAGCAGAGCATCTTTTAAACATTGTTGATATTCCTAAGGGGGCGGTTAAGGAAAATCCCGCTCCTTTTGTGATGATGGAAGGATATGCTCAATGGGTAGTGATCAAAGACTTGACGAACCTTATCCTATATTACAAAACTTATGAAAATACTGCTTGGAAGAAAGTAGACTTAAAGAAATTTAGCCTTGCGCCGGGAGCTCCTCAGAAATCCATAGCAATAGACGATAAGCAGCAGAAAGTCATTGATGTCAGTGGTGAGTTAAAATAAAGAGGTTATCCGGCTGGGCAAATTGTTTGGGAGGGAGAAATGAATAAAGTAATTAATATCATAATAGTTTTATTTTGTCAGTTTTGTTTACTATCAGTTGCTTTCGCAGGAGAATTTACTCAACTCTCTTTTACCTTAACTGGGCCAGGAGGTGTTTTTTCTAAACCTTCTTTTATCATTAATTCCAATACAGGAGAATTTTCAAAGCCAAGCCTGAAAGTTAGAAAGGATAGCGATACGGAATTTAATACGCCATCTTTTTCTCTTACAAATAATGGGGAATTTTCAAAGCCCAGCCTGAGAGTCAGAGAAGATAGCGATAAGGAATTTAATACGCCATCTTTTTCTCTGGCAAATCATGGAGAATTCTCAAGGAATTCATTTTCTTTAACTGATAAAGGTTAAATTATTAAAGCTAGGGACGCTTCGGGTTTTGCTGAATAGAAACGGTCCTTAGTTTTTTTATCTAACGGGAGGTAGGACATGCTTGAACTAAAACATCAAAAATTAGCTCCAACATCAGTGTTCATAAAAAGATTATTTGTATTTATTGGAATTGCTATTCTTTTGATTTTATTTGCTTTGTTCATTGGTGTGGCCGGATATCATTGGATCGCTGGTTTTAGTTGGGTTGATGCGTTACTAAACGCATCGATGATCTTGGGTGGTATGGGTCCGGTTGATCTATTGATTAGCGCAGCTGCAAAAATATTTGCTTCTGTATATGCTCTTTTTAGCGGGCTGGTATTTATTGCAGTAATGGGAATTGTTTTTTCCCCAATTGCGCATAGAATGCTCCATAAATTCCATATTGATGACAAAGATTTGCAGAGATAAAAAAGATATCGCTAAAAAACTCATTAAGCATGTTAAAAAACTGCGGCAGTGCCGGAAGTGCCGGCAGATGTATCCGCCGGTAGTTAGTGGCGGAGCAGTGGTAAGTAAAATTTTGCTGGTGGGTCAGGCGCCGGGGGATAAGGAGCCTAAGTTGGGGCGGCCGTTTGCCTGGACCGCGGGTAAGACTCTTTTTGGCTGGTTTAGTACAGCTGCGGGAATAAGCGAAGAACAATTCCGCGCTTCTCTATACATGGCGGCAGTGTGCCGCTGTTTTCCCGGGAAAAATCCCCTGGGCGGTGATCGGGTGCCGTCACCGCAGGAAGTGTACAATTGTACTGCCTGGCTTAAACGCGAATTGGATATCTTACAGCCGGATTTGGTTATTCCGGTGGGCAAACTGGCAATTGCCCAATTTATCCCGTTGCAAAAGCTTGACCAGATCATCGGCCGAAAAATGGCAGTAACCTGTGCTGGACATTCTTTTGATCTTATTCCTTTGCCCCATCCTTCAGGCGCCTCACCCTGGCATCGTAAAGAGCCAGGTAGTAGCTTACTTAAAAAAGCTTTAAGGCTTATTGTTAAACACCCGGCGTTTAATCGGTGCGTATTCACTGCGTTCCGGTTATCCGCCAACGCTTCAGTGGCGGATAAATTTAGAAAATAAAGGTACTTAAGTATGGACTTTCAACTAAAATCTGAATTTATTGAGCTGGATAATCTGCTTAAAACACTGGAGCTGGTGGCTAGCGGCGCAGAGGCTAAGCAAAGCATTCAGTCGGGCGCGGTCAAAGTCAACGGTCAAGTTGAAAGCCGTATCCGGCGCAAGCTGCGCTTGGGAGATTCCGTGGAATTTCAGGAGCAGCGGATTAATATTTTATCAACTCCATCCTGAATTTTCTTGTAAATCTCTCTATCAAGCCCTATAATAGATATCTATAAGCACATACATTTTTATACTTGCCTGAAATATAGAGGAGCCAGAATGATTGAGATGGAGTTAAGTAAAATTGTAATTGATGAGAAGAGGCATGATCAGTTGATTGCTTTAAAGGAAAAGGGGGGCACTAGGGTTTTACCGATTGTCATTGGCTTAAATGAAGCTTCAGCCATAAAATTAAAGATCAGCGGTTTTGATCCTCCGCGTCCCTTGACGCATGATTTAATGTTTATGATTATTAAGGATTTTGAGGCAACCGTGGAGAAAGTTATCATTGATAAGTTAGAAGAGAATACTTTCCATGCTAAGATTATTATTAAAACTGCCGCTGGCAGCTTAAAGACTATTGATGCTCGGCCAAGTGATAGTATTGCTTTGGCAGTGAGGTTTCATGCGCCGATTTTAGTTGAAGATGAGATTATCAAGCAGTATGAGCTGTTTAATAAAGAGAAGTCTTAAAATAAAGGGGACGGTTCTATTTTTTAAATAGATTGCAATGAAAAAATAGAACCGTCCCCTTGATTTAAATCTATGCTTAAATTTAGCTTAAAAGACGAAAATATTTTAAACCCAATTTATAATTTCGCTAAAATAAAAAAAGTAAAATTATATTTGGTGGGTGGAGCGCTGCGGGATTTAATTTTAGATAGAAACAAAGAAAATCCGGATTTTGATTTTTGTTTAAAATCTGGTGCCTTAAAATTCGCCGCTAAGCTGGCTCGTGAATTAAGATGCGCTTGCGTGGTTTTGGATGAAGAGCATGCTGCTTGCCGTTTAGTTAAAAAAATAAACGGTAAGATGCATACTTTTGATTTTTCGGATTTTCGCGCCGCGACTTTAGAAAAAGACCTGTTGCATCGTGATTTTACAATAAACTCTATGGCCCTGGCTTTAGGGGATGTATTTGGTCAGCAAGATTTAGATACTTTGATTATTGACCCGTATTTTGGCAGAGCGGACATTAAAGCTAAAATAATTAAGGCTACTGGGCCCGGTTCTTTTAAAGAAGACCCATTAAGAATTCTGCGGGCTTTTAGTTTTAGCTGCGCACTCGGCTTTAGCATAGATAAAGAAACATTGCGTTTGGCGAAAAAAGAAAAAAATAGGATTAGCGCGGTATCCGGCGAGCGTATTCGTGAAGAATTATTTAAGATCCTGGATAGCTCTACGGCTTATACTTGTTTAGTCAGCCTGGATAAGTTAAAGATCTTAGAGATTATTTTTCCGGAAATCAAACCCATGCGCAGGATTGGGCAGGGGCCGTATCATCATCTGGATGTTTGGCAGCATACTTTAGAAACTTTGAGTCAATTTGAGCTGATCATTAAGGGGGCTAAAAAGACACTTGCGATAGATGATTATTTGCAGGAGGAGGTTGCGGGTTTGCGTAGAAGATCCAGCCTCCTAAAGTTAGCTTGTATTTTGCATGATATTGGCAAGCCTAAGGCTTTGCGTAGGGAAAAAGGAAAAATTATTTTTCATGGCCATGAAAGGATCGGCTTAGGCTTAACGCGTATAATTTCGCGCAGATTAAAATTGTCTAATGATGAAGGCCGCGTTTTAGAGAGGGTTGTGCTCTGGCATTTAAGGCCAGGGTATCTGGCGAATAACCCGCATCCCACGGCGCGGGCGACTTTTCGTTATTTTCGCGATACCGGTAACGACGCTTTAGCCGTGCTCTTATTATCTTTGGCTGATCAACGTGCCACTAAGGGGCCACAGACTACAGCGTTCTCACGCCTGCGCCATGAGAAAACCGTCAAGGCCTTGATCCATAAATTATTAAAACAGAAAGATGAAACTAAATTAGTACGTCTTTTAAACGGTAATGATCTGATGGATAAATTTAAATTGCCGGCTTCGCCTTTGATTGGTAAACTACTCATGGAGTTAGAAGAGGCCCAGGCTATCGGTAAGATTAAGAAAAGGAAAGAGGCTTGGCAGCTAGCCGCTAAGCTAATTAAATCCCCCCAATGAAGAAGTTTATTATAAGCGTCTTAATTCTATTCTTAATTCTTTTTGTTGGCACCGTATATTTAAATAAAGTACTCCTGCCGAAAAAAATCAAAGCGTTGATTGTTTCTACGCTTGCCCAACAGACCGGTAAGAGTGTTACTTTAAAATCTTTGGAGTTTAGTTTTTTAAAAGGGCTGGTTTTGCGCGAGCTGGTGATTTCCGATAACCAAAATGTAATTTTAAGTACGCGCCAGGCGACCTGCACAATTTTTATTTGGCCGATTTTCAAGAAGCAGATTATCATCCCCAATATAAATCTTAAAGCCCCGTATATTTTTCTTGAGCGCCGTCCGGATAACAGTTTTAACTTGCAGGATTTTTTTGTTCCTCACCAAGCAGCGGTGAAAAAATCAGATTTTAGTATCGCGGTCTTTAAACTTATTATTTCCAATGGCAACATTGTTTTTCAGGATGATACTTTGCCGGTTAAATTAAAAAAAGAGGTTAAAAATATCCAACTTAGCTTGCAGCTGGGCTTACCGGTAAAATTAAAGTTTAATCTTTCCGCAGAACTCGCTAGTGGACCTTTGGTTTTTATCAACGCCTCCGGTGAATATAAAATTTTAAGCCAGGAGCTAGCGGCCAGTCTTGCCCTGAAGAATTTATCTACCAGTGAGTTTAGCGCTTATTATGGTAATTTTGGTGATTTGGTGAGCGGAGTAATAGACCTGCAGGCTCAGATTAATCTTAAAAATAAAATGCTGCAAGTTAATCTTACCTCTAGGGGCGATAATTTAATTTTTGCAAAAGATAATTTTAAGGCTAAATTAAATTCTAATTTACAAAGTAAAATTGAGTATAATTTAGAAACTAAAAAACTTGAGTTCAACGGCACCTGTGATGTTTGGCAGGCGGATATTTTGGGTTTAGAGTTCTTAGGTCAGATAAAAGATTTGAATGGAAAGTTTGTTTTTAACCAGAATTCTTTAATTGCGGATAATTTAAAGGCGGAGTTCTTAGGGGTGCGTTTTGAGATTAAACTGGGGATTAAAGATTTTAGCACGCGCATGTTATATATAAATACGGATTTTGATCTTAGTATTCTGCCGGCGATTGCTAAAGATAAAATTGATTTTTCCCTGATTAATTCTGCCAGCGGTAAAGCGGCCTTGTCTTTAAAAATCCAGCCGGATCATCAGGGCGTTTGGGGAGTGCAGGGCAGTTTGTTATTATCCGGCGCAGGTTTAAAGCTAGATAAGGTGGTTAGTCCGATTGAGAATATCAGCGCCAATCTTGAATTTAGCCAGCAGGGCTTAAGCTGGTTGGACACGAAATTTAAATATCAGGGAGTAAATTACAAGAGCAGCGGGACGCTTTATGATTTTACTGCCCCGAAGATAAAATTAAAACTTTACTCCGATGATTTATCCCTGGCCGCAGATTTTGATCTATTGGGTAAGAAAATCAAGATTGCTCAGCTTAAAGGTAAATATCTTGATTCGCAGTTTTTAGTGAGCGGAGAGATTGATCAATCTGATCCGGCTAAGCCGCAGGTGGATTTAAACGGCACGATTAATCTGGAGTTGAGTAATTTAAATAAGTTATTGGAGAAAACTTGCCCGGGGATAAAAGGGAGTTCACCCTTAGGCCAGCTGGATACGCAATTTAGCTTAAACGGATCGGTTAGGGATTTTAAAAACTGCTACTTACGGGTAAAATCTAGCAGCAGTAATTTTTCTTTGTATGGCTTAAAGGCGACGGATTTATCCTTGGATTATTTACAAGAACTAGGAATCGCTAAGCTTCCCGCTCTGCAGATGGCTTTTTATGATGGAATGATTGAAGGCTCTGGCGCGTTGAGCCTGAATACTACTGAGCTTGCTTATCGGCTGGAGCTAAAGGCCAGTGGAATAAAGTTAGAAAAACTTATACTGGATACGCCATCTAAGCAGAAGAATATTTCCGGAATTTTCTTGGGAGAGGTTAAGCTTAATGGGGCGGGCAGTGATTTGAATAAAATTGATGGAGCGGGTAGTTTTGTGGTTAGCCAGGGGAGGCTGGGGGATTTGAATTTACTTCAGGGTTTAGGCAAATTGTTATTAACTAAGGATTTGGGGAATATTGAATTTACAGGATGTACTTGTGATTTTTTGTTAAAAGATAAATTTATTAATACGGATAATTTTAAATTAACCAGCAGCATTGTTAATCTTGCCGGCCCCATAAAAATTGGTTTTGATCGTTCCTTAGAAGGGGCTTTAGATGTGGAGATATTAAGTGAGTTGGTTCCTCTCGGTGGCACATTTAAGGATGTGACTACCGCAATTATTGGTAAGGGCGGTAAATTTGGCGTAATTAAATTAAGCGGTACGCTTTCTGAACCAAAGTATGCTTTTAAAACAGCGGTCGGGAATATCATCCAGGGGTTAGCGAATATGTTTTTAAAAAAATAAAAAGTTCCCCAAGGCAAAGAAAGAAAAAACAAAAAATCGGCCAACAAGGTAATTAGAATTAATTAGATGAATGACTAAAAAGAAGATTATTATTATGGGCGCTGGATTGGCAGGATTAAGCGCTGCCTGGCATCTACAAAAAAGAGGAATAGATTGCTTGATTTTTGAAAAAGAATCCGAAGTGGGCGGCCTTTGCCGCTCCAAGCAAATTAAGGGATTTACTTTTGATTACGACGGGCATCTTTTGCATTTTAGGAATCCTTATACTTTTGGTTTGATTAAAAGCCTGCTCGGAAAAAATCTGGCTGCGCATAAGCGGCAGGCCTTAGTGCATTCTTTTGACAGGTATATTCATTATCCATTTCAGGCGAATCTTTACGGATTACCTCCCCAAGTGAATAAAGAATGCCTTTTGGGAATTACCGAGGCTTATAAAGCCGGTAGCCGTCACTATAAAAAAAATCGCGATTTCTTAGAATGGATAAATCAAACCTTTGGTAAAGGTATCGCTAGGCATTTTATGGTTCCCTATAATTTTAAGTTTTGGACAGTTAAGCCGGAAGAATTAATTTGCGATTGGCTTAAAGACTTTGTTCCTGTGCCATCATTGATCCAGGTAATTGAGGGAGCGGTTGCCGAAAGCAAGAGAGAAGTCGGATATAACGCTTGTTTTTGGTATCCTAAAAAAGGCGGGATAAATCAAGTTCCTCTGGCCCTAGCTAAACAAATTAGAAATATCCAGGTTAATTGTCCGGTCGTAGAGATAGACTTGAAGAAAAAAATAATCAGAGTTGATTCAGGCAGTACCTACAAATTTGATGTTTTGATTAATACGGTTGCTCTTCCGGAGATGCCCCGCTTAATTAAAGCCCTGCCGGGAGAAATTAAAACTTCATTTGAAAGATTAAAATGGAATTCTATTTTTAATCTGAATTTGGGGGTGAGAAAAAAAGACCACTTAAGGCGGCATTGGGTTTATTTTCCCGAGAAAGATATAAGTTTTTTTAGAGTGGGATTTCCCCATAATTTTTCAAGCGACCTGGTGCAGAAAAATCAAAGCTCTCTTTATGCGGAGGTTTCTTATTCGGCGGCGCGCCCGATAGATAAAAAAAGTATTGTTTTGCGTATTGAAAATGACTTAAAAAAAGTAGGCATACTTTGCCGGACGGATAAAGTGCTGCTCAGAGATATAAACGATATAAAATACGGATACCCGATTTATGATCATGCCTATCAATCAGCAAGAGATAAGATTATGGAATTTTTTAAAGAACATAAAATAGTTGCCTGCGGCCGATATGGCGCATGGCAGTATATGTCTATGGAAGATGCCATGCTTGATGGTAAAAGGGTAGCCGAGAAAATACAACCATGAAGAAAGTAATTACATATTTGCTACTGGTTATTTTATTCGGGGTCTTTATATTCTTGGGCTGGAGCAAGTTAGGGGCATTTTTTTGTAATCAAGGTAATTATTATTTTGAACAGCAGTTTTACAAAAAGGCAGCAGCTTCTTACGAAAATTCCATTAGGGTTAATCCTAGGGCATGGATGGCGCATCTTGGATTAGCTGGTGTTTATTTAGAATGTAAAGACTATCAGGCATCAGTAAAGGAATACAAAAAGGTGCTCAGTATTAATCCGTCTTGCTCCAGAGCTTACGCATCTTTATCTTATATCTATGATTTGCAAGGCAATTATGAAGAAGCGCTGCAAGTTTTGGCCCGGGGGCAGCAAGAAAATCCTGTAGATGAAAGAATAAAACAATCTTTAGAAAGTTGCTGTTCTTCCTATCTTGCTAATACATTAAATAAGAGCACAGAGTTATTCCTGGCGCAGAAGGCTAAAGCAGCAATTTCCAGGTTGGAAAATGTTCTTACACAATGCCCCGGTAACGCATTTGCCTATTATACTTTGGGCTATTATTATTTTTCCAGCCAAGATTATGCTAATGCCAAAATAAATTTGAACAAGTGTATTGCCAGGGATTCGGATTTCCATTATGCCTATAAACTGTTTTCTGATATTTATCTTAAAGAGGGGAATATTAACCAAGCAGTTCTTTACGCGCAAAAAGTAGTCGCTCATGATAACCAGGGTGCATCCGGTTATCATGAGCTAGGTTTATTGTTGATGCGCCTTGAACGTTACGCCGAGGCACTAATTTATTTAAAGAAGGCAGTTAGCTTTGCTCCAGATAAAGTAGAGTATGCTTATAGCTTGGCGAGTGTTTATCGTGACGCTAAGATGTTTGATCAAGCGATTGCGGAATATAGAAGAGTGAGCGCATTAAAAGATGATTATCCTAATTTACACAATGATTTGGCGGATATCTATACTGTTTTAAATATGCCTAATCAAGCGCTGGTTGAATATCAAAAAGAAGTGCAATCTGGCCAGGAAAGAATTAAAGTTGATCCGAATGATCCGATTGTGTTGAATAATTATGCATATGCATTAAATGGTGCCGGTAGATCGCTTCAGGCCCAGGAAGTGGCTGAAAAGTTAATTTCTGCGTATCCGCGCTACAGGCAGGCGCATCTTACAATGTCTAGAATATATGGAAAAATGAAAAAGCCGGATTTAGCATTAGCAAGTTTAGAGAAAGCAAAGCAGCTTTCTTCCGGAGAAAGTTTTATCGATGATGAAATCTTTAAATTAAAGCATGCTTCTTACCCCTAGCCCTTTTGATTAGGGCAGATTTTAAAATCCCTGAACAAGAAATAAATTTTTTTATCAGACTAAATTTAAAAAAGATAACAAAACTCCAGATAAGCAAATCATATAATAAAATGAACGGAAGATGTAAGATGAATCCCGCGCAGGATTCATTTTTGATTATGGTTAGATAGCGGTTTTTAATCAGGTCTAAGTGAAGTTCATCGTTAAGGTATAAACGTGCGGCCTTTTTATTAAGCCCCTTATTTATTCTTACGCTTAACCCTCTGGCATGATAGGCTAATGCGGATGGAATATAATATCCTTTCCAACCATGATTTTGTGCGCGCCAGGCGATATCCAGGTCCTCATAAAACATGCGGAAACGGGAATCAAAATATAATTGAGCTTCTTTAATATCATCGAGCATCTTCCTGCGGTAAAAAGCCACCGCACCGTTTACCCCGAAGATGTAACCTTCTTGATCAAATTGACAGGAGTCTTTATATCCGTAACCCCGTTCTTTGGCTGTACGCATCAGAGTTAAGTATAATCCTGTACTGTCTATAGTCTGGCCATCCAGACGCAGAATTTTACCGCTGACCATGCCGATTCTTTCATTAATTGAGAAGCCGCGCATTGCTTGCTGGATAAAGCCTTTCTCTAATTTTACATCGTCGTTAAGGCATAAAATAAATTCGCCGGCACTCATCTGGATGCCTTTATTAAGCCCGTCACAGTAAAATAGATTATTTGGCCCAGAGTAAGTTTTTACGAAATTACGATTGAAATTTAATGATTTTAAAAAACTGCTGTTGAGGGAATTATCAATTAATATCGTCTCCAG
>JAPLMA010000113.1 GCA_026387255.1 Candidatus Omnitrophota bacterium
TCCGATGAGCGGAGGCCCTGCGCAGCGCATCCATCATAATTAAAAGTTCCATCAGATTATCATTTGAGGGCGGACAAGTCGGCTGCACTATAAAAACATCTTTGCCGCGCACATTTTCATTGATCTTTACGCGAATCTCGCCTTCACTAAATCTACCGACAAAAGCATCTTGCAGCTTTACCTTTAAATCTTTACAAATACTCTGTGCCAACTCCGGATTTGCATTACCGCTAAAAATCGCTAGTTTATCCATAATTTACCCCACTATTATTTCAGAAACTCTTACTGTCATTCCCGCGAAAGCGGGAATCTAGTTCCCCGTTTTCACGGGGATGACGCGCTTCGCGCGTCACTTTTTCCTTAAAATTCTGGCCGGAACTCCCACCACCACTGCCTTATCCGGAATATTTCTGGTCACTACCGAACCGGCTCCGGTCATGGCAAATTTACCAATTTTTACCGGAGCAACAATCACCGTATCCGAACCGATATTGACATTATCTTTAATCAGCGTGTAATTTTTATTTTTACCATCGAAATTAGCCGTAACTGTCCCGGCTCCAATATTCACGTTTGCGCCTACAGAACTGTCTCCAAGGTAAGAAAAGTGTTTAACGAATGTTTTATTGCCAATCCGTGAACGCACCATTTCAATGAAGTTGCCGGCAGTCACATCATCTCCTAGCCGAACACCTTCACGCAGATGCGCAAAAGGCCCTAGGAAACAACGTTTTCCAATTTTAACATCCCTTTCAATTACTGTAAAGGGATAAATCACCGTATCTTTGCCGATCGCCGTCCCAAAATTAATAAAGGTGCTTGACGGATCAATTATCGTTACCCCATCCTGCATTAATTTATCATTAATCGTTTTTTGCATCAGGCAGTTGGCTTTGGCTAGTTCGGCGCGAGTATTAATCCCCAGGCCTTGAGCAGCATCGTCAACCTTTACCCCATCAACCAAAAAATTCTTTTTAGCTAAAATTTCAATTAAATCAGTCAAATAATATTCTTTTTTACGATTATTCGGACGGATAGATCCTAAATAAGCGAGCAACTTCTCCTTTTTAAACGCCATGATCCCGGTATTAATCTCTTTGATATCTTTCTGCACCTCATCCGCATCTTTTTCTTCGACTATACCGCAGATACTAGAATATTTATCACGCATAATCCTGCCATAACCAAAAGGTTTCTTTAACGTGACAGTTAATAGCGTTGCATCGACATTATTCTCTAAATGATAATCCAAAAGTTTCTTCAAGGAGTCTTTTTTTAAAAGAGGATTATCCCCGTAAAGAACCAGTACCGTACCTTTGAAACTTTTTAATGATGCCAACCCCGTTTTTACAGCATCAGCGGTACCAATAAGTTTCTTTTGGATGACAATTTTAATGCCCTTCGGTATAAACTCACGCACTAACTCCTGCTTATATCCTAAAACTGCAACCACTTGCGCGGGCTTCAGGGCAGTTACTAAATCCAAAACATAACCAAGCATCGGCCTGCCGCAAAGTTTATGCAATACTTTGGGCACCTCAGATTTCATGCGCGTACTTTTACCCGCGGCTAGAATTATTACAGCCAGATCTTTTTTCATCATATTATGGTATTATGGGGACGTCCCCCAAAGGGACACCCTAATGTATTATAAACGTCAATTCCTAATTAAATTTATCTTTTGCAAGGGTGTCCCCATAGAGGACGTCCCCCTAAAACTTAGTTGGGACGCATGGATTCGAACCATGATAGCCAGACCCAAATTCTGGAGTCCTACCATTGGACGACATCCCAAAATTATTCCCCAGACTCTAACCTGGTTGTACCTTGGCTCTTTCCTGAGCATAAACCTCAAGAACTTTTTTCTGTAGCTGCTCCCTAAATGACTGCGTTATCGGATGAGCAATATCCCGATGTTCGGCCTGACTACTAGGTATCTCTTCTGCGCATTGCGGATTAGCTTCAACAGGCAGAAGAGCAGCACATTGATTACAATATTTACTGCGCAATTCATTTTTAAAAGCACACTTGGGACAAGCATGCTTTACTTTACGCGAAGGCATAGCAATAAATAACCCCGTACCTCCTTGGATCACCTTAATGTCTCTTACCACAAAAACATTATCAAAAGTAACCGTAGCGTAGGCTTTTAATTTCTTATCCTGAGCATCCTTTAATATTATCCTGACTTCTGTTATCTCCACGCCTGCCCCCTTAGGCTAAAGTTAAATCGTAGAAGTTACGAAAACCTGCCAAGATTTATACTGCTTACACAGCTTATTCCTTAAGCTTTGAGCTTGCCTATAAGAATCACAGATTGCAAACACCGCTGGGCCACTTCCGGACATCATTACTTTATCTAAACCCATGTTAGAAAGAGCGTTTTTGACCTGATTGACTACAGGATAAAGGCTACTCGTGATTGCTTCTAAACTATTGAAAAGAAACTCCGGGGCTACCCGCTGGCCCCTTTTTAATAGCTGAGGAACTAATAGTTTAACATTATGCTTTTGTCTTGTCAATCGAGAAAAAGCCCTGCCCACTGGCAGATAAGAATCAAATTTTTGATAAATTAAAGGCGTAGAAACCTTAAGCTTAGGATAAACCAGGATAAACCAAAGCTTAAGTTTATGCAAAGAGATTAACGGTTTAACTTTATCTCCCCGCTGACTCCCTAAAGCAAATTTCACCTGATGAATAAAAAATGGAACATCGCTGCCTAATTTAGCCCCTAAATTTACCAATCTGGTTTTAGGTAAATTTAAATTCCAAAATTTATTTAATCCCAAAAGTGTGCTCGCAGCGTTAGATGAACCTCCGCCTAAACCTGCACCCACGGGGATGCGTTTCTTAAGCTCTATCTCTATTCCTGAACTTAACTTAAGTTCCTGCTTTAATAATGCCGCGGCGCGATAACAAAGATTAGTCGCATCCCTAGGCACATCCGGGCTATCAGACTTAATCTTAATTAAACTATCCAAACGTTTTCTAAAAATTATCGTATCAGTTAAATCGATACGCGTAAACAAAGTGCTTAAATTATGAAAATTATCTTTACGTTTGTTTAAAACCTGCAGATAGAGATTTAATTTAGCGAAGGATTTAGTAACCAACGACGCAATAGGATACCTCATGAACTTATTTTTTATTTTGAGGAGATATTGGATAGAACTGCTTTCTCAATATCCAGGCTACTTAAATTATATTCTTTTAAAAGTTCTTCCGGCTCACCTGACTGGCCAAAGCGGTTACGTACGCCTACGCGGATTACCTTAACCGGAAAATTCTCGGCAACTACTTCATCAATGCTAGAAGCCAGCCCGCCAAAAATATTATGCTCTTCGCAAGCAACAATCAATTTAGTTTCACGAGCAGATTTAAGAACAATTTCACGATCAATGGGCCGAATCGTATGCATGTTAATTAAACGTGCCTTAATGCCTTTGCCCGCCAGGTCTTTTATTGCTACCAGCGCCTGAGCAACCATCGCTCCGCAAGCGATAATCGTAACATCATTACCTTCGGTTAAAAGTTGGGCCAGGCCAAATTTAAACTCACCCTTATGCTCAATAGTCGGAACTTTAGATCTGCCTAAGCGAATATAAAAAGGCCCGGGTTTATTTGCCGCCGCCATTATCGCATCTTCTGTCTGCGGCCCATCGCCAGGAACAATAATATTCATATTCGGTAGAACACGCATTAACGCAATATCCTCTAAGGCCTGATGGCTAGCGCCATCCGGCCCAACAGTAATACCGGCATGTGTAGCGACGATTTTAACATTAAAATTATTATAGCTTATAGAGACCCTCACCTGGTCCCAGGCGCGGCCGGCAGCAAATACGGCAAAGGTGGAAAGAAAAACTGTCTTGCCGCAACTAGCTAAACCCGCAGCTGCCGCTATCATATTCTGCTCGGCAACTCCAAAATTAAAAAATCTATCCGGAAATTGTTTGGCAAAAAGGTTAGTCCGGGTAGAGCTGGAAAGATCCGCATCCAGAACCACAATATTTTTATCCAATGACCCTAACTTTACTAAGGTCTCTCCATAAACATCTCTTTGATACAATTGCTCTGCCATTATGCTAATTCCTCTAAAGCCTTACGCGCCTCTTCTTGCGTAGGAGCTCGGCCATGAAAACCCACGACTCCCTCCATAAAAGATACACCTTTACCTTTCACAGTGCGGGCAATAATAATCGACGGCTTATTTTTAATTGTTTTAGCTTGATCATACGCAGCTAGAATCTGCTGCATATCATGCCCATTAATCTGAATAACATGCCAACCAAATGCCTGCCATTTAGCCGCCAAAGGCTCTAATCCCATTATATCCTCACATCTTCCGTCAATCTGACAACCATTAAAATCCAAAATAGCGCAAATATTACTGCAGGAAAAATGAGCGCAGGCCATTGCTGCCTCCCAAATATTTCCCTCCTGCACCTCTCCGTCACCTAATAAAACATAAACCCGGTAATCTTTTTTATCTACTTTTGCCGCCAGGCTCATCCCTAAAGCAATAGAAAGCCCCTGGCCAAGTGAACCGGATGCTGATTCAATTCCAGGAGTACAACAAACCGGATGTCCCTGCAAGATTGAACCAATTTTGCGTAAAGTTAATAATTTTTCTTTTGGAAAATAGCCAGTTTGGGCTAATACCGCATACCAAAGCGGACAACAATGGCCTTTAGACATATGGAAGCGATCTCTATCCGGCCATTTTGGATCATTAGGATTGAAACGTAAAACATTAAAATATAGCGCGGTAATTAAATCCGTAGCCGAGAGGCTTCCTCCGGGGTGCCCTGAACCGGCGCAAGCTAACATCTGAATTATTAAACGCCGGATTTGGCGGGCTTGCAGAACTAATTCTTCGGTGGTTAATTGCTTATTTGCCATGATTAGTAAGTTTAAACAGTTTTACTTTTACTTTATCGCTTTGAGCATCTAATTTAAGGGATTTCTCCCAATTCAATTTTACGCTAGCCAGATCACCTAATTTTAAGAAAACATCACCTAAATGATCATAGATCACCGGGTCAGTCAAAAAAGATGCCGCTTTTTCTAGATAGCTTAATGCTTCCTTAAACTTTCCCTTTTTGTAATAGAACCAGCCTAAACTATCCAGGTAAGCGCCATTTTCCGGCTCAAAAACTAAAGCCTGCTTAATCATTAAACCCGCCTGATCAATATTTTTATTCTGTTCCAAATAAAAATACCCTAAGAAATTTAAGGCTTCATGATAATCAGGTTTTAATTTTACGGCGCTCTTTAGCTCCCTCTCTACAGAAGAATAATCCTCTAAATTATAATAAATGCTGCCCAAATAAAAATGCGCCTGTGGATCTGCCGGAGCAAAATTTAGAATCAGCTTAAAAATACTCTCTGCTTGTTTTAATTTCTTCTGCTGCAGATAAATTAAACCTAAACTTTTATAAATATCAATATTCTGATGTTCAAACTTCGTAGCATTTTCAAGAGCCAGAATATACTCCCCAGTCGCTAACTCCGCTTTATCCTGAGTAGCATAAACTAAAGCCAATAACGCGTGCGGTTGCACAGCTTCCGGAGCAAGGCCAATGGACTGTTTTAATTCTTCAATGGCTAAAACCGGATTATTTTTTTGGATAAAAACTGATGCTAAACTCGAATGTAACCAGGAGCTTCCCGGATCGGTTTCTAAAGCCTTTTGATACTCCCCAACCGCTCCCTCTAAATCCCCGAGGCTTTCACAATAAACCCCGACAATATAGTGGCTTAAACTTTTGGTATCTTCTTTATGTGTATCTAAGGCTTCTGCGGGAAAAACGCTCAAGGCCAATGTAAGGCAAAAACAGATTACACAGTTCCGATATTTAACCCTTACCACCCCAGGCTCTTTTCTTCAAGTGACGCAGGCGACGACGTAATTTCTTACGCTTATGGGTTTTGATCTTTTGTCTTTTTCTTTTCTTTCCACAAGGCATAACTATTTCTCCTTTAATATTATTATATTAAACTCTAAACCCGAAATCCTAAACAAATCCTAAATCCGAAACTCAAAACTTTAAAATTAATGTTTTGGGTTTTGAGTTTATAATTTCGAATTTGTTTAGAGTTTAGGATTTCGGATTTAGGGTTTGATTTCATTTTTAAATTAAAAGTATTAATATATTACTTTATTTAATGGATATTCTATAATCCCACAGGCACCTGCTGCTTTTAACGCGGGAATAAGTACTCTCACAACTTTCTCATCTATAATTGTCTCAATAGCAAACCAACCGTCATCGCTTAAGCCGGAAATTGTAGGTTTCTTTAATGCCGGTAGTTTTGCGATAACTGCTTTAAGATTTTCTTTTTTTACGTTCATCTTTAAGCCGACTTTTTCTTCGGCGGCAATCGCTCCTTTTAAAAGAAGGGCAATCTGCTCCATCTTCGCTCTCTTCCAACTATCTTTGTAAGCGCTTTTATTGGCGATAAACTGAGTGATCGACTCACAAAGAGTAGCAATCTCAATTAATTTATTCGCCCTTAAAGAACTGCCTGTTTCAGTAAGTTCAACAATGGCATCGACCAACCCTGCGCCGACCTTAACCTCCGTTGCCCCCCAACTAAACTCCACCTCTACTTTAACTTTATTTTTCTGGAAATAATCGCGAGCAACATTGACTAATTCAGTGGCCACACGCTTACCATCTAAATCCTTTACTTTTTTTATCCCGGAATCACCTGGCACGGCCAAGACCCACCTGACCTTGTTTAAGCTCTGCTTGGAATAAGTTAAATCTGTAATTCTAACTACATCCGATCTATTCTCCAGGATCCAATCATTGCCGGTAATCCCGCAATCAAGAGCCCCATCCTGAACATAGCGCGACATCTCCTGTGCCCGTAAGAGCACTGGCTGAATCTGAACATCATCAATCGACGGAATATAAGAACGCGAACTAGAAAGATTCACGTTGAAGCCAGCCTTCTTAAGCATCCTAAAAGTAGACTCCTGGAGGCTGCCTTTAGGTAACCCTAATTTTAAAACTTTATCTTTCATTTAATTTTCCCTGCCTGCCGGCAGGCAGGCTTTTAATTAAGCTAACGAGAATTTATTATAACGGGATTAACCTAGATTGTAAAGTAAAAAATGTATGGTGTATGGTGTTAAAATCATCCATGTAGGTGGCAGGCATGCCTGCCACCTACCCTAGATACACTTCGATTATATTAAGCTTATTTTTGGGCAAGCTAATGATAACTTCTCTAGAAACAACTACTCGGGTATTTTCTTCTACAGGAATCTGCTCTGCGTTTAGCATGAAGCGTTTTATACGATAATTGCCCCACTCCAAGCGTTTAGGATTTAAGAAGATTATCTTTAAACGTCTGGCGGCAAAAACACGCGTAATACTTAATTTGTTTACCGATTTAAATTGTTCACTAGAGAATTTAGGTTCAATCAATAAATCCCCGTTTTGCCCTCTGACCCCGAATGATTGAGTAAGCAAAGTAAGCATAAACCAGCTGGCTGAACCGGTAAGATACGCATACATTCCCCGGCCGCTACGATCAAAATACTCCGGTAGACAGGGATAAACTTTACTTTTTACGGTATTGGTTGCCAGCTTATACAATGAACTTAGCGCCCTCCATCCTTGATCAGCAAAACCCTGCTGATATAAAGCATAAGCAAACATGACCACCATATGGCTAAACACCGCGCCATTTTCCTTATTTCCATAGGCAAAATAAAACGACCTACCTAACTCAAGCTGCTCTTTCTTTCCCGCTTTTGGCGGGATCCCGCCCGCTGTTTTAAATGAAACGCGGGAAAAATCGGTATTTAAACGAATCCCTCCAATAGACCGATCGTATAAATAGCGGCCAACATTCGTTAATATCTTCTTGATTTGAGCGACATTGGCTACGCCGCTCATAATCGGAAATACCTGAGAAGCCAAAGTCATCTGCACTAAGTTTCCTTTTACTCCGTCCACTCTATGTTTGCGGTTATCATAATACCCGTTAAAAAATCCTGCTTTTAACCATTCACTTTTTTGAATGTGCTCTTTCATCCAAAGAGACTTCTTTTCCAGGGAATTACTCAAACTTAACGCAGCTAAGCGAATTTTCTTACCCGAGAGATGCTCTTTAGTTTGAGAAAAATATTGCTCTAAAATCCTGTGTTTTTGCGCTATATCCGAATAATTAAAATCAACCAGTAGAACTTTTAGTTCTTGAGCCACTTCCAGATCTTTAATGCCCGCTTTAAGCAATAGCTGTGCAATCGTAGAAAGATTCTGGGCATACATCGAAGAAAAAGCTACGCTCTCCCCATGCTCTTTGGCCATATCCAAGCCATCATTCCAATCTGCGCCCTCTAGGCGCACATGATTATGCGCGCCAACATTATAAAACTGCACCAAATTTTGAACAAGTAAGTGCTCAAGCACTGTGCCGGAATAAATCTTCCCGGATTTTGTTTTAAGCCGGTTGCCATATGCTGGGCTCCAGCGATAATCAATATCCTTGGCGCGATTTACCTGGTGATTCCTAAAATAAGTAGCCGGCGCAAATAAAATCTTCAGGTCAGCCGTCTCATGAATATATAAATCCAAAGTAATCAAAGGCCAGACTCCATGGTCCATCCACACCCGGCTGATATTATTACGATCCGCGATAAACTCTCCCGGTTTTTTGCCAATAATGGTTGCATTTGACCCGTCGATTTTTACTCCACAAAAACTATTGATTAAAAGCGAGCGTACTGCTTGCGGGTTATTTAAAATAAGCCCCAAGCAATCCTGCCAAAGATCGCGCCAGCCCCGGCCGCCTTTTCCATAATCGAAATCCGGTAAATAAAACTGGCTGGATGTTTACCCAGCGCAACCAATTATCAAAATGATCATTGCCACTTGAAATGTCCAGCAGCTTAGCTTGTTTTTGCCAGAAACTTATAGTTTTTTCAAAATACACATTTACTTTCGTACTTTTGCCAAATTTATTTATTAAAGAGCTTAAATTACTATCCTTCTGGCTGATGCCCATGACAATAATGTAAGTTGTTTGGGCTCCTGGTGGCAGAGTAATTTTACCAAAACGCATTGCGCCCATCGGCTCTTTGCCTTGAATGAATGTTTTCTGGGGAAGTTTATTTTCAAAGACAGCCTCTGGGGCTTCTAAATCTCCGGATTCTCCGCAAAAAATTTCCTGCGTTGGATAGATATACTGCGGCCCCCTCCCTTGATTATCACAAGCCGCGACATAATAAACCGTATTATTTGGCCGATGTCCAGATTCATTAAAAAGTAACGTTGGCTTAACCTTAATTCCATATTTTTCCTCTTTAATTCGGGTTAAAAGAGAAGTCACATGGCGATGATCGCGTAAATTATCAGCGCTGCGAGCATATAAAGGTATTGCCACATAAGGAATAAAGCTTATTTTTCTGTTACTGACATTAGTAATCACAACCTGCATAAGCTCCACGGCATCTGGCCCGATAGGTATAAACGATAGAATTTCAGATTTTAAACCTACTTTTTTATTTTTACGGCTCATTCGTTGCCAAA
>JAPLMA010000013.1 GCA_026387255.1 Candidatus Omnitrophota bacterium
CCCATATTAAACTCAGAGAACCTCCCGCCTACGCCTTTTAAAATCGGAAACGCACGAAAACTCAAAGCATCTTTTTTTTGCTCACCCTCTACCTTCGCACGCAGAGTGCCGGATTGTGGATCTGTAATGGCCAAAATCTGCCGGCCATATTTCTTGCCTACCCCTTTTTTAAGCCAGGCTTCAACTAACGCAAATGCTGCCTTAGGCTCTGTGGTTTCACCGGACTTAGAGATAACAACCACAAATGTTTTCTTAGGCTTAAGGTTATTTAATAAAGCCTGTAAAGTATCCGGATCAAGATTATTACCTTCTAAATAAATCCGCGGCGATTTCTTTCTTAAAGACTTAAATTCATTATAATAAGGCGCGCACAATGCATCCTGCGCGGCCTTGAGGCCTAAATATGAACCGCCAATCCCTAAAAAGACAACATTTTTATATTTCCTGGAAATCTGTAATCCGAGTTTCTGGATCTTGGCCAATTCCTCTTTGTCTTGCTGAAAAAGAGTCACCCACTCCAGGCCTAAATTGACTCTGGCTTGAGGATTGGCAATAATTTTCTTTAAGTGCGCCGCGCAAAGTTTAGCCTCCAGCAGAATCTCATCAATATCCTGCTGGCTTACGCCATGGCCGCCGATGTTTAAACTAAACATATTATTAAAATCAAATTTCAGGCTCATTTATGCTCCTCATTTTTCCCCAGCCTCCGGCGCTTGGGGAAAAATGACCCCGAGCTCCCGCGAGGGGGAAAGTTTTAATTTCTGTCAGCTAACTTTAAAATTAATTCCTCCGTCTCCGGCCAACCTAAACAAGGATCAGTGATCGACTGGCCAAACTCTTTGCCGCCAACATCCTGAGACCCCTCTTTTAAATAACTTTCCACCATCAACCCTTTTACCATCTTTTTTAAATCTTTAGCTTTCGTTAAGCTCTGCATTATCTCTTCAGCGATACGCGGCTGTTCGCGGAAGTTTTTATCAGAGTTAGCGTGATTAGTATCCACGATAATCGCCGGATTAGCAAGATTTCGTTTTTGATAAGCTCGCGCGAAATTGATTAAATCCTCATAATGATAATTGGGAATACTTTGCCCATGGTGATTAATTGCCCCCCGCAGAATACAATGCGCATAAGGATTTCCCTTAGTCTTAACCTCCCAACCATTATAGATAAAGGTGTGTGGAATTTGCGCCGCTTGCGCGGAATTTAATAAGACATTCAAATCTCCGCTGGTCGGATTTTTCATGCCCACTGGAATATCCAAACCGCTCACGGTTAAGCGGTGCTCTTGGTTTTCCACGGAACGGGCGCCGATGGTAACATAACTTAAAATATCCTCCAGATAAGGATAATTACCCGGATAGAGCATTTCATCCGCGGCGGTTAACCCGGATTCACTTAAAACCCTAATATGCATACGCCGGATAGCTTTAATACCTTTTGAAATATCCGGATCACCTGTCGCCTTAGGCTGATGCAGCATACCTTTATAGCCTGCTCCGGTTGTGCGCGGTTTATTTGTATAAACGCGCGGAATGAGAATTAATTTCTCCTTAACTTTATTTTGTACAACGGCTAACCGAGAAACATATTCTGAAAGCGCATCTTCGTTATCCGCAGAGCAAGGCCCAATAATCAGAAGAAACCGGTTAGTTTTTCCTTTTAAAACACTCAAGATATCATCATCACGCTTAGCTTTGATGGCTTTAAGTTTCCCGGACATCGGCATCAGCCTAAGAATCTCAAGCGGGGTAGGAATCTTTTGCAAATAAGTAAAACTCATAATTATTGTTGGATAATTTTTACCGTAGTGCGCTGGCCATCTTTCCAAGGCCAAAGCATAGCTAAAATGCTATTTGCACCTAAATCTTTATAATATAACGTCTGGCCGGGCATCAGTCCGCCAAATCCATCTACGCTCTGGCGCACTTTATGCGCCAGCCTGTTCTGTGAAGGATAAACCGGTTCCCCCAGTAAACTTTTTAATTGCCCGTTAAGCTTATCCAGCTCCTGTTGAATGATTACCCCCTCAAAAAAATTATCACAATCAGTACGCAGAGCTTCAAAACTAAACATCTTCATATCTTTTCTGATGGCATTAAAATCCATAACTGATCCTTTCTTTCAAATTAAATAATTCTTAATAGATTAAGCCCGGTTTTAGGATCAATATCCTTACTCGCTTTTATTCCTTTTAACTCCAGAATCACTGCTTCAATGACGAGAAATACTTTTGACTTGCCACGTACGCAGCCGGTTAGAACCTTATTCTTCTTACCCATACTAGCATGAATATGCATCTGTGGCCCTTTAGAATTTGTGAAAATCGTGCCGATTCCCATCACTTCCCAGCCATCTTTAAAAACCACTTTATTCGGCTCTGGCGGGATAACCGGCTGTTTAGGGCCCGTAACTAAATCCCCTTGCTTAAGCGCACCGATGAAAATCACGCTGGCGGCTTTAATTTGCTCTTGTTTGGCTAACTCAGTTAAGTTGTCAATTAAAATATCGCCATCTTGAAATTTAACCAAAAAAACTCTACCGATTGTCCCTTGAGTATATTGCATATCTAATTAAGTTGATTTTAAATCGTCGGTTTAAAAAATTTAAATTTCTGATGGTAGATTATAATAACTCGCAATGTTTTTTAGTGATTTTAACAAAAACGCCGTCATCGCATAAGTTATAATGACCACTACCATAGTAATAATGATCTTTGATTTTTTACTAAATCGAGGATTGGTCCAAACTAAGGGCAGCATGAATGGCCCCACGCAAAGAAAAGAACCAACTAGTGACCAAGTTTTAAAATACCATTTCGGCTGATTTTGATTATCCATTACTGTTTTTTCTTACCCGCTTTAGCCTTCTTGATGTTCGATCGATGCACAACACATAAAACATTAGCGATCGGAGCAATTGCACCATTTTCATAAGGGAATTCTTTGCAAGTTACCGGCTTAAGGTCATAGTCAATTTTGTGGATTCTGCACAGACCATCAACATCCTGAAAAGCACATGGCTCATCTTCATAGCTGGTGCCGACCTTATATCCGGAAGGAAAATCCTTATCTATTTCTAGATGAAAGAAATCGCCTTTTATCCCCAAGGATAATATCTTTTTGGCCTCTTCTAAATCAATCCAGGCACCAAACCGACAACAATCCGCCTGATTCCTGCATTTAAGACAATCAATGGTTATTTTCAGTTTTTTAGTTTTTTTCATAAACTACATTATACACTTTTTACTACAAAACCCAAGTAATTTTAAACCACACGCACATTAATTGCCCGCGGTCCTTTATCAGATTTTTCAACATCGTATGAAACTGACTGCTCCTCATTTAGAGCGTCAAACTTAACCTCCACCAAACTATTCTGGTGAAAAAACAGTTCCCGGCCATCGGTATCACTGATAAAACCAAACCCTCTATCCCGGACTAATTTCTTAATCTTTCCTGTATTCATTTTGACTCCTTTTTTAAAAAAATAGCCTGACCTCTAGTTAAAGAAGCCAGGCTATTTTATTTTTAGTTTTACAGCTTGACTACATTCGTAGCCTGCTCGCCTTTAGGTCCTTTTTCAATGTTAAACTCAACATCCTGACCCTCAGCTAAAGATTTGTAACCTTCACCCTGGATTGCGCTGTGATGAACAAATACATCGCTACCAGATTCAGGTGTGATAAACCCAAACCCTTTTTGGTCTGAAAACCACTTTACTTTTCCCTTTAAAAACCGCGAAGGTTAGTTTTTAAACCTCGCGGCCTACAAACCTCTAATCCTTTATTCACTACTTTGTAAGTTTAACACATTTCTTAGATTTGTCCAGTACTTTTTTTACTTTTTTTTAAAACCTAAAGCGCACAAATATCCTGCCAAAATTCTTATCATCCTTTTCTAAACGATGATACAGCTTCTTAATCTCCGGCCGCTCCAGGAAACGCAATACGCTCTTTTTTAATTGGCCACTTCCCTTACCCGGAATAATCTCAACTTCAGTAATCCTCTTTTTTACTGCCTCCGCGATTATTCTCTCTAACGACTCCTCAATCTTACGGCCATCACTATAGATATTATGTAGATCTAGTTTGAGTTTACCCATTATTTCTTAATTACCGTAGTCTTCATACAGATATTCTACTTCATAAATAGAATATCCCAAGCTTTTTTTAGAATACTTAAAAACAGTTATGCGCTAGAAATAGAAAGGCCACTTTCAATCTTAAAAAGTGGCCTTTCTATTAATACCTAAAAAAAGAAATTAGTTCTGGTTTTCGATTGAGGCTAAACTCAACTCATCGCCAACCTGCTTGGCAGTAATAGTTACCTGTAACTTGCTGTCAGCTTGCTTTAAAAACTCTGCAACTTTGGCGTTTGAATCTTTATCAAATGCATAAAGTTTACCATCGGCAAAAATAGAATAAC
>JAPLMA010000123.1 GCA_026387255.1 Candidatus Omnitrophota bacterium
TGTCTCTCTAATATCGGCTCAAAATCTTTTTGCATCTTACGGCCAAAAACATCCACCACTATCGCTAAAGGTAAAGATTTAGACCCCACTGGTAACTGATCGATATCCGGACCGATTAATTCCACAGAACCATCAGTAATACTCGCCTCATCGCCAGAACTTAAAAATTCAATTGCCGCGCTGGCCTTACCTCCAAATTCAACCGCCAATTGCTCCTTACGCACACGCTCGCCTTCAAAAGCAGCAGCATAAGGCACCGGGACAGCCACCTGTGACATTTTAACTTTAATTCCACGCGTCAAAATACATTTAGCAGGTAATTTCCGATAATCCTGTTCCGTAACTAAAGCCTCAAACAAAGTAGTATCAATTTTGCCTAATTGCGGTACTTCCAAATCTGTAATTATGGGCAGGCCAAAAGTCAGAGCCCCTAAGCCTGTGGCCACTAAAAGCTCATCCACATGACTAAGCAGAAGGACAAATGCCGGAACACGATGGCGAATATAATCCGCTATCTCCTGCCACTGTCCGGATTTATTACCGCCATAAATTAAAGGAGCGCGGATGGCAAAATTAACCGCGTAAATCGCCGAAAGATAATCACTACCTAAAGGAACAATATAATTTTCTAAACCTAGTTCAATCCCCTGATTTTGAAGTTGTTGTTTAAAAGTATTTCCATTGATGTTACCCGCCAGAAGACTAACAATACTTTTAGATTGAAAATCTCGGATTAATTCTACAGCGGATTGTTCATCCTTGGCCGGGCCTAAAATTACGGCAATGCCCGCAATCCTTCCATCCACTAATTGCAGCCCCAGTGAACGCAAAATCTTATCCGGAATAAAACCCAGGCCCTCTTTAGGGTGCTCCTGATTTAATACAGCTAAAGCGGCTAAAATCTCCTCGCAAATTAAAGTAGCCAGACCTTTATTTAATAAACCATCCGGACTATTGATAAATAAACCACTAGCAGTGGCCTGATTATTAGCTAAACCCTCTGCTTGAGTGAAAGCCGCTAAACAATCTTGTAGGCTTTTCACTTCCATATTTAACAGGCCATTAATTAAAGGTAAGTAATAATTGGTTTCCGGAAACTCAATTTTTGCATTCTGGCCTTTTTCTCTTATGGCGCGGCTTAAGGATTGGCGCGTAAGATTTAATACACCCAGAGTTCCTTTTGTTCCAAGTTCAACCAGTAACTGGGGTATCTGCTCTTCCTTGATCTGCTGACTAGATAAATCCGGCATGGCTTTATCCACAAATATAACTAAACATACACCGATGGCTTTACCGTCTTGAAATTTAACCGCCTCGGCTCTACCCTCGCCAACAATCTCTTGAATCGGACTATTAATTATCTGAATATCTGCGGGTAACTCACCGCTAAACTGTTGGGTGCTTATAATCTTAACCGCAACTTTATATTTTTCACAAATTAATTTAGCCAATTTGAATACTACGCCGGTCGGTCCGTCAATACAAACAGTATCATTGATCAGATAAGTATCTAACTTTTTAAAATCATCTTCAGAGCTAATTAAAACCACTCCTTTTTTTCTTGCTCCGGGTATAGCCGGTAAGTTAAGCGCCATTATAATCCACTCGCCTCCAGTACCTGGGGTACAATTTTATCCCAACCAATAGACATAATATGAATCCCTCGACACATGGGTTTTAATTGCTTAATTAAGCGGCTAGCAATCTCTATAGATGTAACCACTTTATCCTTACTTTCCTGTATCTCTTGAATTAAATTTTCCGGCACGCAAATTCCGGCAACATGTTTATTCATGTAACGCGCCATACCTGCGGACTTCAACAAAACAATACCTGCCATAATCGGGACCTTAACATGTTTGGTCTTAGAAATAAAATTCTCAAAAGTTTTTAGATCAAAAACTGCTTGCGTTTGAAAAAATTCCGTTCCGGCAGCAATTTTTTTATCCATCTTCATGATCTGCGGAGCTAACGGGTCTGAGCCAGGATTAACTACTGCGCCAAGACAAAATTTTGGGGGCTGACCTTCTAATTTATGGCCTTGCATATCAAAACCGGTTTCTAGTTTCCTCGCCACCTGCAATAATTGTATTGAATCTAAATCAAAAACCGGCTTGGCCTGCGGATGATCACCCAAGCTAGGATGATCTCCGGTAGCAATCAGAATATTCTGAATTCCTAAAGCCGCAGCAGAAAGTAAATCTGATTGCAGGGCCAAACGATTACGGTCGCGGCAAGTTAACTGACAAATCGGCTCAAAACCCTTTTGCTTCAGCAGGAAACTAACGGTTAATGACCCCAGACGCATCACTGAACTTTGCAGATCCGTAACATTAATCGCATCTACTTTGTTACGAATAAGCTCAGCGCCCTGCAATAACCGATCAGTATGTATCCCTTTATCCGGGCCAACCTCAGAAGTAAGTAAAAATTTTCCTGCCTGTATTTTTTCTTTAAAAGTCATTTATATTTTATATCTAGCGGATGGCTTGATTTAACTTCAAGACTGCTGAGCGCAAGCAGCCTCAACCAAGTTGCGCATTAAAATAGCTACCGTTAAAGGGCCTACCCCTCCTGGCACAGGAGTAATCCAAGCAGCGCGTTTAGCAGCCGTCGCAAACTCCACATCCCCTACAATTTTATCATTTAAACGATTAATACCCACATCCACAACAATCGCTCCTGTTTTTATCCATTCCCCTTTAATCAAACCCGCTTGGCCAACCGCTACAATCAGTACTTCGGCTCTTTCCACATGCTCCTGGAGTTTTCCGGCTTTACTGGTTGCGATATGGCAGATGGTAACCGTAGCAAACTTTTCCAACAAAAGCATGGCCAGCGGCTTGCCGACAATCTCACTATGCCCGACCACTACCACTTCCTTCCCGTATAGATCTATACCGGTAGAATTCAATAACTCCATTATGGCATTAGCTGTACAGGTTACCATCCTGGCTTGCCCAAAAAGCATTTTACCAATATTCGCCGGATGCATCCCTTCAATATCCTTATGTGGCTGGATAAGCTCACATATTTTCAGATAGTCGATATTTTGTGGAAGCGGAATCTGCACGATAATACCGTTAACCGAAACATCGGCATTAAGTTTAAGCACAAAATCAATTAACTCATCCTCAGAGACGTTCTCAGCGAGCTGATGCAACTTATAAATTATCCCTAAGCTCGAGGCGATTTGAGCTTGAGCTTTTACATAAGCCACCGCGCTGGGATTGTCTCCCACTAAAATACTGGCTAAAACCGGAGACTGCTTTAAGCTCTGCACGCGAAATCTCAAATCTTCTTTGATCTTATCCGCAACAATTCTACCCTCTAATAATTTTGCCAACTTTTTCCTCCAGCTTAACCCTGAAATGCTTAACAAACCTGGTTTTTAACCGCAATTCCTTACTGATCAGGCAAGTCAATTCCTTATCCTTAAGCATTTTCAAATTGATCTGTACATTAAAACAGGCAGCGCTAAATGCCGACTCTAAAAATATTACAGCTATTACTGTATCAGTAATTAAATTTACATTTGTTTTTTTAATTAAAGGCGCGACTATCTTTATCCCCTCGTAACAAAGCCTAGCCAGCATTAACGACACATCCATTGCTTTCCGAGGATCTTTACTCTTATATGCCGAAACATCCAGATCCACTAAACTTAAAAAATCATCTTTTAATTTATCTGATTTTATTAAAACCGACCTGAGCTCTGCTTCGTATTTAGAATACTTAGGCTTGCCTAAAGTAAAGTTAATCACCATACTAACAAGGCTAGCACCCATTGCCGCATTTAGAGCCGCAGCAGATCCCCCACCGGGCGCCTCAAGCCTAGCCGATAAATCATCAAGGTATTTAGTTAAGCTTTGGGTTTTATATTCCATAGTTTTAAAGAGTAAAATGTGCGTTTAATTCAAAGGCATCGGTGATTAAAGATATTTCCGGTTGACTATCCACATACAAAAGCGCAAGCACATCAAAACGTGCCGGCCGCTCTAAAAGTTTCTTGCTCTTTAAATAATAAACCGCAACCCGGCTGATTTGCCTTTGTTTGCTGGAGTTAACTGCTTCTTGAGGAGAACCCAGAACAAGAGAATGCCTGGCCTTAACCTCTACAAAACAAATCACGCCATTCTGCTGCGCAATAATATCAATTTCGCCGAAATTATTTTTATAATTACGCTCAAGGATTTTATATCCTTTAGCTTTTAAAAACTTAACCGCTGCATCTTCAGCAGCTTTTCCAAACTCTAAATTTATTGCAGGCACCTTAAAAAACTCTTTCTATGAATAGCGAGCGGCCCGATTTTTTTTAAAATTTCCCGATGCAGAAGCGTTGGATAACCTTTATGTTTAATAAATTCATACTTCGGATAGATTTTATGGTACGCCTCCATAATCTGGTCACGTCGCACTTTAGCCAAAATGCTCGCTGCGGCAATGCTCAGCGACTTGCCATCCCCTCCCACAATACTCTGATAAGGCAAATCTAGCTTGAAACGCATATTGCCGTCGATGAGCACAAACGCGCGTTTTAATTCGCCAGGTGTCAACTGTTTAGCCAATTCCCTAACCGCCTTTTGCATCGCTAAAATTGTCGCTTGCAGAATATTAATCTGATCAATCTTTTTATGACTAACGGCAGCAATGGCATATAAAGATTTACTTTTTATTTCAAAGAACGCGTCTTTTCTTTGCGCCGGAGTTAATTTTTTAGAATCATCTACCCGATTAATAAATCTAAAATCCTTTAACCATACTGCCGCCGCGACTACCGGCCCGGCTAAAGGACCGCGGCCGGCTTCATCTACGCCAATAATGTAATCAAAACCCTTAAGTTTAAGCCTTCTTTCATAGTACAGCACCTACTTAACTTTTTCTTCTTTGCTTTCTATTTTAGTGGCATGCTTGCCAATCTTACCTCTTAGGTAGTAAAGCTTAGCCCTTCTCACCTTACCAAAACGAATAATCTCAATGCGATCAATAACCGGAGAATAAAGCGGGAATACGCGTTCCACCCCTTCACCAGAGGAAACTTTCCTTACGGTAAAATTAAGTTTAAGCCCTGATCCACATTTAGCAATCACTACACCCTCAAAAGGATGCAAACGGAATTTATCCGGGCCTTCCGGAATTCTGGTCAGCACCTTAACCGTATCCCCGACGTTAATCGCCGGCATCTCTTTCTTAATAAACCCTGCCTCAATTGTCTTGATATCCATTAACTCTTGCTCCTTTCTATTACTTTTATTTTTTTAATAAATCCGGCCTTCTTTGCTTGGTCCGCCTAAGCGCCTGAAGTTTACGCCAAGCGTAAATTTTATCATGAGCTCCCGATACCAAAACCTCAGGAACCGACCAGTTTTTAAATTTAGCTGGCCGGCTATATTGCGGATATTCTAATAGATTACCTTCGAATGACTCAAAATTCAAGGAATTTTTATCTCCCAGTACCCCGGGAATCAGCCTGACCAAACTATCGACCAACACCATCGCCGCCAGTTCTCCTCCGGTTAAAACATAATCTCCGATAGAGATCTCTTCATCCACTAAGTATTGCCTCACCCTCTCATCCACTCCTTCGTAATGGCCGCAAATCAATATTAAATTCCGGCATCCGGATAATTTTTTAGCATCGGCCTGGTTTAATTTTTTTCCCTGAGGGCATAATAATATTACTTTGCTTTTACCTTTAAGCTTTTTTTTAATTGCCTGTAATGCCCTAAAAACAGGTTCGACCTGGATCACCATGCCGCTTCCACCGCCAAACGGACGATCATCAACCTTACGATGCTTATCCAGGGTATAATCTCTTAGATCATGCGTGAATATTTTGACCTTGCCTTTAAGCTGAGCCCGTTTAATAATCGACTCATCCAACACGGCAGAAAACATTTTCGGAAAAATACTAATGATATCTATGCGCATATCTGATTATTATAATGCATTAAAAACACTTGCTTAAATTGGCTAAATTTATCTTCTTTGATCGCCTGACGGATCTGGCGCATTAAATCCAGAAAGAAATAAACATTATGTAGGCTAAGTAGAACCAAACCTAACATCTCTTTGGCATTAAATAGATGCCGCAAATAAGCTCGGGAAAAATTACCGCATACATAACAACCGCACTTTGGATCTAACGGCCTAAAATCTTCCACATAAGCGGCATTGCGAATAATAATTTTACCGGAGCTGGTAAAAGCCGTGCCGTTTCTTCCGTAGCGGGTAGGAATTACGCAATCAAACATATCCACTCCCCGATCCACTGCCTCGACTATATCAAAAGGATA
>JAPLMA010000082.1 GCA_026387255.1 Candidatus Omnitrophota bacterium
GGCCTAAGTTTCTCCCAAATATGCGCGCCGATCGGTTTATCTTCCTTGAGCGATAGAATCCCCGGCAAACGAATTAATGAATCCAGGCCTAAACCATCATTAATTTTAAACTCCTTCTTAATACTATTAAGTTCATGTAAATAATTCTTGAGCAATTTACGGTTAACAAAAATCCCCTGAGCAAGTTGCCCTTTTATGTTTATCGCGCAATAAATTCTTCCTCTTTTAATTTTACCCTCAATTTCTTTTTTCAACTTATCCTCTAAGGAAAGCAGGCCTTCCGATAAATGAAAAACCGTTTCTAAAAACTTATGGTTGGTGCACCTTAACTCTACACTAATCCTACCGATAGAATCAACTTCTATCTCCTGGCAACCAAAACCTGTCATACTATTAATTATGTTTTTCATTTACTCAAGCCTCCGTCACCCAAACCTTATTCGGAAATTCTTTTTGCACTACATTTTTTGTCGCGTAAAGATCGACGATAATTTCATTAGGCGTAAACCAAAGTTTAATCTCTCTTTCCGCTTCAGTAACATTACTTGAAACATGAACTACGTTTTCATAAACGCCATTTGTCGTAATCCGGCCGTAAGATCCCCGGATTGAGGTTGACTCCGCCTCCTCAGGATTAGTGGCTCCGGCTAAATCTCGACATTTAGTTATAGCGTTATTTCCCCAATAGACCAAAGCCATAACTTTCTTGCGGTCGTGCAAATCTCCCTGCAAATATTTAATAATCTCGCCAAAGAAGGGCTTGTCTTTTAAATGTTTATAATGTTCTTCCGCTAATGTTTGGGATACGCGCACCATTTTTGCCGCCACAATTTCAAGCTTGGTTTCAGATAGGCGCGTAAGAATATTACCCGTCAGTGATTTCTTCAACCCGTCAGGTTTAATTAAAATTAAAACTGCCTGGCCCATTATTTGCTCCCTCCTTTAATTACATTGGCGATACGCTCTAAATCCTCTGGTGAATAAAATTCAATATTAATGTGCCCGCGTTTTTTTCTTTTAATTATGCGCACCTTAGTGGCTAAAGCGTGTTGCATTTGTTCTTCCAAAATCGCCACCAGCGGCTCACTCTGCCCCTGGCCAGTTTTACGCCTTAATCCTTTTGGCCGCGAACTCTTAATCAAACTTTCCAATTCACGCACCGAAAGGCCTTTGGTAATAATATCCTGCGCTAATCTACGTTGTTGGTTGGAATCGTCAATTTCAAGTAAGCTGCGGCCATGCGCAAAACTAATACGGCCTTTTTTCATCTCCTGCTGAATTTCATGCGGAAGCTTAAGCAGGCGCAAAGTATTTGTAATTGTAGTCCTCGCCTTGCCTAAAACTTCGCTGATCTTTTCTTGAGTCACTTGGAATTTATCCATCAGGTGCTGATAAGCATGAGCTTCTTCAATAGGATTCAAACCTTCCCTTTGGATATTCTCAATTAAAGCCAACTCTAATGAATCTTGATCTGAAACATCGCGTATAATTATTGGTATCTCATTTAACCCCAATGAATTAGCAGCACGAAGCCTTCGTTCTCCTGCAATAAGTTCATAATTTTCCCCTTTACGCCTAACTAAAAGTGGCTGAATAACCCCTTTTTCTTTTATTGACTGCGCTAATTCTTCGATACTGTGTTGATCAAAATCTTCGCGTGGCTGGAAAGGATTGGGTTTTATTTGTTCAGATTGGACATAAACAATCTCTTCTTTACGCTCACTGCTCTCCAAAACCTTTTCTGGAATTAATGCACTGAGGCCTTTTCCTAATGCTTTTCTCTCCATTAAACCTCTCCTTGTCCCTGTGGGATTTTTGAACTCATATCAATATCTAAACCTAAGATCTCTTTACTTAACTCTGCGTATTTTTGCGCTCCCAGAGAATTAACATCATATAAAACAATCGGCTTACCAAAACTCGGCGCTTCAGTTAACCGAATATTGCGCGGAATAACAGTTTTATAAACTTTATCTTTAAAATGATTGCGCGCTTCTTGAATAACTTCTTTGGTAAGATTAGTACGAAAATCCGCCATAGTTAAGAGTACCCCTTCAATAGCCAAAGCAGGATTAAGGTTTTCTTTCACAAGTCTAACTGTATTATGGAGTTGCGTCAAACCTTCCAATGCGTAGTATTCACATTGAACTGGAATGATTACTGAATCAGCAGCACATAAACCATTAATCGTTAACAGCCCCAACGATGGCGGAGAATCAATAATCATAAAATCATAATTATCTTTTTCAGGTTGTAAAGCCCTCTTTAACCTATACTCTCTGCCTAATACTCCGACTAACTCTACCTCTGCACCCGTTAGATCTAGATTAGAAGGAGCAAGCAAGAGATTATCAATCATGGTTTTTTGTAATATATCCCCAACGCTTAATTCTTCTAATAAAATATGGTAAGTACTTTTTTTAATATCATGCTTATTAATCCCGATACCGCTTGTAGCATTAGCCTGAGGATCCAAGTCAATAAGCATAACTTTTTTCCCTGCCAAAGCTAAGTATGCTGCCAAGTTAATAGAAGTAGTAGTTTTACCTACCCCACCCTTCTGATTACAAATTACAATTATCTTACCCATTAGCTCTTATGTCTTTTAAACGCCCTGCTTTGTAAATTTAAACTTGAAAGTTTACCTGCTAGAGTATGTAACAAATTATAATCGGGATTACGAAAATTCTCAATTTTATGTACTACCATTTCTCGCCAAACCTTATAGGCTTCAAATTTTTTTTTACTCTGTAAAGGATATTTGTCAAAATGATCAATAATTACTTGCAGTTCGCTAGACCTTGTAACCCTATAATAAGCAGCTGGTTTAGTAAAACCACTCATAGGGGCATCCTTAGATTCTTTTTGTTTGTAAATATACCCTACGTAATTAAAGAATTGATAAATTTCTTCAATAATCTGACGGTTATCTTCCCTCTGTTTTACTGCAAAATACAAACCATATGAACTTGAAGCTCTGCTATAGGTAAATGCTGCTTCTCCATCACAAAATCCTGTTACATACCAAGGTTCAAGCATAATGACCAGAACTCCTATAATGTTCCAATTGGAACTTTTTCACGCGGAACATTGTAAATATATTCTGGTATTATTATCTAGTATTGCTTAATTTTGTCAAGTATTTTCTTTAATCGGAATCGCGCTTACGCGTACTTTGGCTGGTTTAGCCCCAGCCATACCAAAAAGTCCCTTTTTTTCCTCAGACAAACTCTCTATTTTTACGCGATTGCGCGGAAGCTTTAATTCTTTCAACGCTTTTTCAATCGCCTCTTCAACAGTCTTACCTTCTACTTCTACATAGTTTACTTTTTTCATTTCTGGCTATTAACACGAAATTGATAACAAAGCATGAGTAAACTATTAACAAACCAATAAAGTACTAACCCCGATGGCATCTGATAAAAAATTACCCCAAACATAATCGGCATGATAATCGACATCATCTTTTGCTGTTGAGCAGCTTCACCGGTTGCTTTAGCCATGGAAATCTTCTGTTGTACAAACATACCGATCGCCATTAAAATGGGCAGAATATTTACCTGATTACCCAAAAATGGTATTGAATTTTTGAAAGCAAAGGCTTTGTCAGGCGAAGAAAGATCTGTAATCCACAGGAAATGTGCCCCTCTTAAAGCAACCGAGCGAATTAAAGCCTGATAAAGAGCAAAAAATATGGGCATTTGCAATAAAAGTGGTAGACAACCACCAAGCGGATTTACCTTGTGCTCTTTATAAAGCTCCATGATTTCTTTATTTAATCTTTGCGGATTGTCTTTGAGCTCTTTACGTAAAGCTTCAATTTTTGGTTGTAAAAGCTGCATCTCTTTCATTGAGCGCATTTGTTTTATGGAAAGAGGAAAAAGTAAAAAATATACGGCAATACTTAAAATTATAATGGCTAATCCCCAGTTATGCACTAAACTATAGAAAAATCCCAATAATTGTAAAAGTAGCTGCGCAATAAAATCAAAGGTCCCGAAATAAATAATCGCAGCCCATTCTGGTTTAGCATTACTTATTATCTTTAAATCTTGAGGCCCCAAGTAGATACGATATGAATGTCCAATCTGAGCACCAGGCTTTAAAATAGATTCACCCATCAATAAACCTACTTCAGATTCCTGAGGAGTGATTTTCTTAATGTAGCCACTGGCCGCCATATTGACGGGCTCAACAATAGTACAAAAATACTGATCACGCAGACCAATAAATTTCACATCCGAACTATTAAAATCTTTTCCCGCGGACAAATGCATAGTTTTTTCTTTATTGCCCAGGAAGATATCTCGATATCGCGATTGCGTATTTTTTGCAGATAAATCCAACCGGCCTAAAACTAATTGCGGATTAAGCACTAAAGAGGAGGAAGATATATTTTGAATCTGTTCATCTAACTCTATGATATAACTATCGTTAGGGATTATAAACTTTTTAATAATCCTTTTATTTTGGTCTTCATAAATAAATGAAATAGAATCTTTGGTTACAGCTTGCTGTTTAAAAGTAAGGTTGCTATCAGTAAGCAACCCCATGTTAAGTGATAACCGATGTTCCGGGCCATCTTTAAAAACTACCTCTACAATCGCCGCCATAGACGGATCAAAAATTAATTCTCGACTGTTTTGAGTAAATTTTACCGTCTGTCTAATTGCATCTATAGACGGCGACATGGCCACTGAAGGCATTACAGCAGATGATTTTTCTTGTGATGATCTTGCTAATGAAGATTTATTGGCTATAACAGTATTGTTATCAATGAGTTGTGGTTTAGGGGCTAAGGCGGACCAACTTAATAAAACCAAGAGTGATAAAGCAATTGCCAAAACTAAACGTTTTTCCATAGATTTTATATCAAAGGGTCATAACCTGACTTGCCAGAAAATGGATGACAACGCGATATTCTGATTAGCCCCTTAAATACTCCTTTAATTAATCCGTATTTTAAAATTGCCTGTTTTGTATATTCAGAACAACCCGGTTCAAAGCGACAACTTGCCGGGAGGCCTGGCCTCAAATATTTTTGATATGCCACAATCAACTTCAGCATTAAACTTGCGGGGGTCAAACGCAAAGCTTTTTTCTTCCCTTGCTCCGTCGGCGCGCCAAAAGCTTCCGCCCGTTCTTGGTCGCCATTTTACTACGAAATCCATGGCGCCTCTTGCCAACAATATTGGATGGCGTTTTTAGATTTTTTTTCATGCTTTAAATCTCCCTTTTCCCCTCCAAAGTTTTCCACAACAACAAACCAGAGAGGAATGTTAAAATCATTCACAACTTATAAAAGTGATTTTCTTGATTTTGTGAATTGTAACACACATTTATGTCGTGGTCAAGTTTTTTATTGACGCCTGTTAATATTGTTATATAATAACTAACGTTTATCTTTTTCACTTGTCCTGCTAGATAGCTTATGCTATCATGTTGGAACGTATCTAACAGAATTTGCAAAGTTTTTAGTCTTTGTTATAATGAACATAGTTAACCAGGTTAGATTCGAAGTTTTATCCACAGATTTATACAAGCTGTGCATAAACTGTTAATTCTATGAATCAACCTATGGTGCCAGAGGAACTTCCTTGATTAAAGTGTTTCTCATCGGCTAAACTGAGTTTCCATAAGGAGTTTTTGAGGGGCTTAATATTTTTTCTTAGGAGAAGTAATGCTGGAACTCACTAAAAATTGGGAAGAAGTGCTGAACGATTTAAAGGCTAAGCTGGGAGACACTGTCTTCGCTACATGGATAGTGCCGCTTAAGTTCTCTAGTCCAGATAATCAAAGCATAGACTTAGAGGCGCCAGATCAATTTTTTAAAGACTGGGTAGAAAAACACTACTTAAAACTTATCCAAGAATCCTTAAAACTCAAAGGCTTGAATAATCTGTTAGTAAAATTGGTTGTCAGCAGTACCCCGGGTAATTTTACCATCCTGAATACTCCACCAGAAGCAAATATCAAGAGTTCACCCGCGGCGGGTTTTATCAATCTTAACTCGCGTTATACATTTGAAAACTTTGTGGTGGGTGGTGCAAACCGGCATGCGCATGCCTATTCACTGGCCGTCGCTAATGCCCCAGCCAAAACATATAATCCTTTATTTATTTACGGTGGCGTGGGTTTAGGCAAAACACACCTGATTCAGGCTATTTGCCACCAAATTAAAAATAATTCTCCAACGGGAACAAAAATTTATTATGTTTCAAGTGAAAAATTTACTAACGAACTCATTGATGCGATTGTCCATCGTTCTACTTCTGCTTTTCGTCAAAAATACCGCAGTCTTGATGTTTTAGTCATTGATGATATCCATTTTATCGCCGGTAAAGAATCTACTCAAGAAGAATTTTTCCACACTTTTAACACCTTATATGACGCGCATAAACAGATTGTGTTTTCTTCAGACCGGCCACCAAAAGAAATTACTAATTTACAGGAAAGATTGGTTTCGCGGTTTGGCTGGGGATTAGCCACAGATATTCAGCCTCCAGATTTAGAAACCCGGGTGGCGATCTTAAAGAAAAAAATTGAGCGCGAACCAGTCAATATCCCTGATGATGTGATTTTTTTTATTGCCCAATTAATTAAAACCAATATCCGTGAATTAGAAGGGGCTTTAATTAGGACGATTGCTTATTCTTTATTGGAAGAGGCTCCGGTTACCTTACAACTAACTAAAGAGGTGCTCAAAGACTTACTGAGAGAACCAACAAAGCTTATTACTATCGATTTTATTCAGCGCTGTGTCGTGGAAGAGTTTGGGATTTCCTTACAAGATTTAAAAACTAAACGACGCAATAAACAGGTGGTTTTTCCGCGACAAATTGCTATGTATTTAAGTAGAGAGTTAACCGAGCTTTCTTTACCTGAAATTGGAGAGCTTTTTGGCGGAAAAGACCATACTACGGTTTTACATTCATATAAAAAAATTAAAGCTAATATAAGTAATAACCAAGAATTAAAAGAGCGGGTAGACAAAGTTATTCATATTATTAAACAATAATCCCCAGGTTACGCGGTTGGATTTTTTATTGTAACTCTTTGAAATAAAATATGTTATATTCTTGTACACAGAAAAGACGATGCATTATGATTATTACGGTTTTAAGTTTTTAAATATATATATAAATAGAAGGAGAATCTAAAATGAAGTTTAAAGTAGAGAAAAGTAGTTTAATAATGGCCATTCAAACCGTAGGAAATGTTATTACTACAAAATCAGCCTTACCAATTCTTTCTAATATTTTAATTGAAGCTCAAACAAACACTTTAAAATTAACTGCCACAGATTTAGATATAGGAATAACCTGTGTAATCCCTGTGGATATTGCCGAAGCAGGAGCAATTACAGTTCCCGCTAAGAGGTTTAGTGATATTATTAAGGAATTTCCCTTAGAGATGATTAGTATTACCACTAAGAAAAATAACCAGGTTACCATTGATTCAGAGATGTGCCAGTTTAAAATTATGGGGTTAATTAAAGAAGAGTTTCCTAAGCTACCCGAATTTAAGGATCAGAAGGTAATTAAAATTAATCAGGGAGTTTTTAAGGAGATGTTATCTTTAACTGCTTTTGCGGTTTCTTTGGATGAAACACGTTATGTTTTAAACGGTATTCTTTTTAAAATTAATCACGGTCTATTAACTTTAGTCTCTACTGATGGTAAAAGATTGGCGATGGTGGAAAGGAAGTTGGCCGGAGAATCAGATTTAGAGATAAGTATGATTGTGCCGCTTAAAACAATTCAGGAATTAAATCGTAACCTTAAAGATGAAGGTGAGTTGTCGTTGGTGGTAAGTAGTAATCAGGCGCTTTTTGATTTAGGTAACGTGGGAATTGTTTCGCGTTTAATTGAAGGAGAGTTTCCAGATTATAAACAAGTTGTTCCGCCCGTTTCGGAAAACAAAATGAAAGTAGCGCGCAGTCAGCTATTGTTGGCGGTCAAAAGAGCAGCGCTTCTGGCTACGCCAGATTATCAAGCAGTGAAACTAGAGGTTTTTAAGAATAAGTTGGTAATTTCTAAATCTACGCCGGATATCGGAGAGTTTCATGAAGAGTTGGCGGTTGAGTATCAGGGCAGGGAGCTAGTGATTGGTTTTAATCCTGTTTATTTAATCGACATTTTAAAGAATTTGAATGAAGAAACAATTAGCTTAGAAATGATTGATGGGGAAAAGCCTGGAGTTATTCGCTTGAGCGGTTATGTCTACATAGTTTTACCGATGCGCCTGAATTAAAATATGGAACTTTTAAAAGATACGCTAGATAACGTGATGCGTCAATTGGGCGCTAAAAAAGCAGTTTTTCAGGATACTGGCCCCCAACAGTGGTTAAAAAAAGCCTTGACAAAGAAGGAGTTGGGACATATAAGAGTTAAATATTTCAGTAAAGGTATTTTGGGTTTAAGTGTAGACTCTTCGGCCTGGTTATATATTTTAAGTTTAAAAAAAGAAGAGTTGCTTAAAGAATTAAAAAAAGAAAACCCGGAATTAAAAAATATCAATTTCCGTATTGGAGAAGTTTCATGACCCGTTCGATGGTTCGGCTATGCTCACCATCAACACTGAGTAAAGTCGAAGTGTCGACTACGCTCAGGGTCATGCTGAACCAAATATAGAGAGTGGAAGCATGAAAAAATCCAAAGTAGCAAATAAAAACGAGCCAAAGTCAGTGAATGCCGCTAAGGTTTATGATGCTACCAGTATTCAGGTTTTAGAAGGCATCGAGGCGGTTAGGCGCCGGCCGGCCATGTATATCGGGGATACTGCGGTGCGTGGTTTGCACCACTTGGTTTTTGAGGTGGTAGATAATAGCGTGGATGAAAGCCTGGCGGGTTTTTGTGATTCTATCGCGGTGGCGATACAGCCAGATAATAGTATTACCGTGGTCGATAATGGCCGCGGTATTCCGGTGGATATGCATAAAACCGAGAAGAAGCCGGCAGTAGAAGTGGCTTTAACTACTTTGCATGCCGGAGGTAAATTTGATCACCGTTCTTATAAAGTTTCCGGCGGTTTACATGGAGTAGGAGTAAGTTGTGTTAACGCGCTTTCTGATTGGCTGGAAGTAGAGGTTAAAAGAGACGGTAAAATTTATCATCAGCGCTATGAGCGCGGTAAAACTGTTTCTAAACTTACGATTATTGGTAAAAGTACTTCTACCGGCACCAAAATTACTTTTAAACCGGACAAATCAATTTTTTCTAAAACCGAATATGCTTACGACATTCTTTCTGGGCGTTTGAGAGAA
>JAPLMA010000068.1 GCA_026387255.1 Candidatus Omnitrophota bacterium
ATAAACGAAATAGTACGCAGAAACCCGAGATTAAATGGCAAAAGTAAAAAACGATAAACAAACCAGGTAATCGCGCTTGACATCACAATCACAAACATCACCGCCGAGCTCATCGCCAATGCCGGCTTAGTCTCTTTGGAGATAGCAATAAATGAACAAAGGCCTAAAAACCGCAAAAGGATAACATTATAAACAAATACCGCGGAAATAAATATGGTCAAAAATTCCTGAATGTTCATGCTCTTTTATCCTTAAGCAGATTAAATAAACCTAACAAAAGGCCGATGACTAACAAAGCACCTGAAGGCATACCAAAAACAAAAATCGGTTCAAACCCTTTAACCAAAGTATGGCCCAAGATCTGGCCGGAACCCAAAAATTCTCTGATCGCCGAAATCAGGATAAGCGCCAAGGTAAAACCTACCCCCATGCCTAAACCATCAAAAAATGACCGCGCTAAATTATTTTTACAGGCAAATGCTTCTGCGCGGCCTAAAACTATACAATTAACCACGATCAACGGGACATAAATACCTAAAGAGCGGTCTAATGCCGGGCTATAAGCCTTCATACACAACTCAGCGATAGTAACAAAAGTAGCGATGATGACAATGTAACATGGTATGCGAATCTTCTCAGGAATAAAATCTCTAATTAATGAAATAATCAAACTGGAACCCAAAAGTACAAATGTCGCGGCAATCCCCATACCAATGGCATTAACTACCGATACAGAAACTGCCAGTGTCGGACATAGCCCTAAAGCCAGGACAAATGTCGGATTTTCTTTAATTATCCCTTTAGTAAATTCTTTAATTAAATTTTTCATCTTGTTCCGTAAATTCTACACTTAGTATAACGATCAATGAACGGTGTAGCGGCATTCATCATCAATATGGCATAGGATACGCCTTCAGGATAGCCTCCCCAAATCCGGATCACCGCCGTAAGCAAACCGCAACCAATACCAAAAATTAACTGCCCCTTAGCCGTTAAGGGAGTAGCCACATAATCCGTAGCCATAAAAAATGCTCCCAGAATTAATCCGCCGCTTAATATATGAAATAACCAATCTCCATGGAAAAGTTGCGTACCTGCGAAAATATAAGTAAACCCGGCAGTAGTAAGAATAAAGGTTACCGGTATATGCCAAGAAATATAACCTTTAATTAAAAGTATGGCCGCGCCGATTAATAACGCCAGGATACAAACCTCTCCAATGCATCCTGCGTGTTTACCCAAAAATAAATCCAGATATGAAATATGTTCCAAAATCTTCCCCTCTTTAAGTATGGCTAAGGGGGTCGCGGAAGCCAGGGCATCATACCCACTAGCCCGCCAAAAACCTGTTTACCAATGGCAATAGAAAATACCGCGCCAACTATCGGTAACCATAATGGCACTCCGGCGGGAAGATTAAAAGCTAACAATATACCGGTAATTACAGCCGAGCCATCCAAAACCGTAATCTTCTTCTTGGTCCATATCCCAAAGATCAATTCCGTTAATACTGCGGCAACCACCGCCACCAAGGTCACCCACAAAGCATTCAATCCGAATATAATTACACCCGCAATCCCGGCGGGGATAAGGCTAATTACCACTGTCCACATAATCCGGGAAATGGATGCTTGCTTATGGATATGCGGTGAACCTGAAACAATAAGATTATTTATCATTTTTTATCAATTCTTTTATCTCTTGCGCCTTCTTCATCACTGAATTCATTACCGCTGAGCTTGAAATTGTTGCCCCGGTAATTGCCTCAACTCCGGATAAATCCAAACTATTCTGCTGATTAAATTGGCCGGTAAATTTATCTTCCGTTACCCGCATTCCTAAGCCGGGGGTCTCATTTAAAGATATAATTTTTATCGCGCTGATT
>JAPLMA010000030.1 GCA_026387255.1 Candidatus Omnitrophota bacterium
CTCCTGGTACGTTATTATTTATCATACCTACCAATCATGTTTGTGCAAGTCTCCCCTTTTGCCTGCCTCTTAAGCACAGTTTATACTTTCGGAAAACTTAATCATAATAATGAGATCATCGCGATGCGTTCAAGCGGCTTAAGCATATTTGCCATTGCCCGCAATGCTTTGATTTTTGGTTTCTTAATTAGCCTGGCAGTATTCTGGATAAATGACAGATTCGTTCCTATCTCTTTGACGGAAAATCAAAAAATTAAAATCCAGATCGAAGAAGATTCAATAAAAGATAAACCTAAAAAAAATGAGTCGATCATTAATCTTACCCTCTACGGCTTAAGGAATAGATTGTTTTTCATCAGTAAGTTTTCACCTGTGACTAAAACCCTGGAAGGAATCACTATCCTAGAGCAAGATGAGAATCAAAATTTAACTAAGAAGATTATCGCCACAAAAGGAATCTATCAGGATGGATTATGGAGATTCTCTCAATGTATTACTTATAAATTCGATCATAATGGCCAAGTCATCGATGAACCGAGTTATCTTGAAGAAGAGATTATGAGTATCCCGGAAACTCCTAAAGATTTTGCCTCTTTAAGACAAAAACCAGAACAGATGAATATACGCCAAATGCAGGATTATATCTGGATACTCTCTAAAAGCGGGGCAACTACCGTAATCCGGAATTTAAAGGTGGACCTTTATCAACGCTTTAGCTCGCCATTTACCAGCATTATCATCATACTCCTGGGAATTCCTTTTTCACTTCTCATGCGTAAACGCGCCACCGGAATGTCAGCAATCGGGGTCTCAATTATCGTAGGATTTCTTTATTATGTCCTAGATGCTATTTGCCTGGCAGTAGGTAAATCCGGATTGCTCATGCCTGCTCTAGCTGCCTCATTAAGCCACATCATCGTTCTCTCCAGCAGCCTCTACCTTATCGCAAAATTACCATAGGACCCTGTTTCCTAGCTAATCGGGAAACAGGGTCCTATTTATAAATTCTGGGAATCCGGCTACCTAGACCACAAACAATCTCATAAGATATCGTGCCGGATAAATCCGCAAGTTCTTCGGCAGTAATTTGCTGTTTACCCTGCTTTCCAATCAAAACTACTTCATCGCCGATTTTTGGCTTAAAATTACCTACATCCACCATAATCTGGTCCATACAAATTCTACCACTAATCTTAAATCGCCTGCCGCCAATTAAAAGCCAGCCTAAATTGGAAAGATTACGCGGATAACCATCGCCATAGCCCACCGGCAAACTAACAATACGCGTAGCGCGCCTGGTAATATAAGTTAAGCCGTAACTAATACCATAACCTGGGCCAACCTGTTTAATAAAAACCACGCGGGTTTTAAGGCTTAATACCGGTTTTAAATTTAGGCCCAAGTTTTTCTTAGGGTACAGGCCATAAATTACTAAGCCCGGCCTAACCATAGTAAAATGGCTATTTGTGTGACGGATTAACCCAATGCTGTTAGCAGCATGTACCAAAGGAATAATAATACCCCTCTTTTTTAAATCACTAATTAACTTGTTAAATAAATTAATTTGTAAAACAGTAAATTTACGGTTAAGATCCGCTAAAGCAAAATGCGTAAAAATCCCCTGAATTATAATATTTTTAAACTTATGAATATCCGTTACCAAATCCAATGCCTCAGTAGGTAAAACTCCTATCCTGCCCATTCCGGTGTCGACTTTAATATGTACAGGTATCCTCTTCTTTAACCGGGCCGCTCGAGCATTAAGTGCCACCGCCATTGCTTTATCACAAACAGTAGGAATAAGCTGATAGGTAAAAAGCGGGCCAATATCTTTTTTAAGCATCAACCCTAAAAGTAAAATCGGCGTCTTTATTTGCGCTTTTCTTAACCCTATCCCTTCATCGATAGAAGCCACTCCCAAATAATCTACCCCGCAGACAGCCAGCCTTTTGGCTACCGCCACTAAGCCATGGCCATAGGCATCCGCTTTTACCGTAACCAAAATTTCTGTCTGCGGACACAAGAAAGATTTAACCTCTTTAAAATTATGTTCTAAATGATCCAGGTTAATTTCTGCCCAGGTGGGCCGATAACCTATCGCGTTTTTATTTGGCATTCTTTAGGGTATAAATAAATGGGTTTGACAGTTAAAACCGAAGAAAATTGTTTAGCTTTAATCTTGGCTAGAGCCAAAGAGATAAGATTGTGCGCTTGCGGACTCCAATAATCCTTATCCAAGACAGTGGCATTTTTGATACGCGTTAATAGCGCATCAGCGTATAAACCTACGGCATCCCCTAAGATTACCACCTGATTGGGAAACTTTTTTACTAATTCATCCAGGCTCAGAAGCGCATACGCGCTCTTACGTTTTAGACTACCCTGCTCATACTTATAAGAGCTGCAGTAAATAAGCGCTCTTCTGGCATCTAACGCAGTAACAATCAGGCGATCTTTTAGCGGTGCATTCTTAGCCAAAATATCTAAGGTTGATATTCCGATCACCGGCTTATTTTTTACAACACTTAATCCTTTTATCGTCGCTAAACCAATACGCATCCCCGTAAAAGATCCCGGGCCCAAACCGCAGGCAAAATAATCAATCTCCGTTATTTTTATTCCTACTGCGCAAATTACCCGCTGAATAGTTGGAACTAATAATGCCGAAAGGCTTCTGCCTGCTTCTAAACTGTATTCATAGAACTTTCCGTCTACATACAATCCCAGGCAAAGACGTTTAGTCGTAGTATCAATCCCTAATATCTTCATGAATTCTCTCTAATAATTTTTTATATCTGGGGCCTTTAGCCGTAAACTTAAGATGCCTTTGATTTTTAGCTTTAATTGATAGCTTAATCTTTAAAAATTCCTTTGGCAAGAGGAATTTTAACCGCTGGGGCCATTCGATAAGTGTTACTGCATCAGAATACAGATACTCCTGATATCCTAAAATAAAAATATCATCAGCCGACTTAATGCGATAAAGATCAAAATGTTGTAATAAATGTCTTCCTTGATATACACGCAACAAAACAAAAGTTGGGCTAACAACATCATTTTTATCAATCCCTAACCCGCCAGCGATTCCTTTAGCTAAAACTGTTTTGCCTGCTCCCAGCGAACCGGATAAAAGGATAATTTCACCGCCGCTAAGATTGCCAGCGATCTTTTTACCTAACTTTAATGTCTGATTAACCGAAAAAGTTAATTTTTCCATCAATCCTTCGACTCTCCAGCTTTCAAAGCAAGAATTTGTCCCCCATTGTTCCCAGATCGCTCAGGATTGATGGTGAGCAGAGTCGAACCATCAAAAATGACGATACCCCTTCAGCTTAAACCGAGAATATTTATTTTTATAATTAATTAATCTTAAACCAAATGATTCCGGCATAATTTCACCGACTACCTTAAAGCAATATTTGGCGCTCTTAATAATTTTACTTGCCTGCTCTCTAGAAGCAGTAAAAAGTAGTTCAAACTCCTCACCCGAACAAAGGGCCTCTTCTATGCCCTGAGCCTGTTTACTCAATGGGATAAGGCTCTCATATAAAACCGCTCCCACCGAACTTTGGTTTAAAATATGCCCTAAGTCCTGAGCCAGTCCGTCAGAAACATCAATCATCGCATTAATTTTAAAATTATTCACTAAAAATTGCGCCTCTTTTAAACGCGGAGTAAATTTTAAATGCTTTCCTTTAATCGCGCCGCCAAACTCACCGGTAACCATAATCATATCACCGGCTCTGGCGCCTGAACGTAAACAAAGTTTATTTTTCTTAACCATCCCTAACATGCTCACATCAATGATCAATTTGTTCGAGGCGGAAATATCCCCTCCGACAATATTAATATTAAATTCTCCAGCCAAATCAAATAAACCTTTCCCCAGGCGGTCAACCTGATGCACCTGCGTATTTTTAGGTAATCCCAATGCCACTACCGCATGTTTGGGAACACCTCCGCAGGCAGCGATATCACTAATGGATATCGCCAATGCCTTTTGACCCACCAATTTAAAATCAGCGTTTTTAATAAAATCTACCCCCTCCACGATCATATCACAAGTAAATAATTGATAGCTGCTCTGATTAAATTTCAAAACCGCGCAATCATCCCCACTGCCTTTAATCACGGAAGAGTTAATTTTAATCTTCTCCTGGAATCTCTTAATTAATC
>JAPLMA010000116.1 GCA_026387255.1 Candidatus Omnitrophota bacterium
AACTAAATAAATTTAAGCAGTCCGTTTGATCCGCTGTTTTCAACACACCAACATCAAAGTCATAATGTTTAATAAAATAATTACAAGCGGCGCGTTGAGATTTAAATTTATTCCCTTTAAGCCGCGCCAAATCACTGCGCAAACAAAGATAATCCGGATATTTTTCATGACCAATATACCCTAAAAAGCGATAATAACCTAAGTCTTCCTGCTGGATATTTTCAATGCGGCAGATATCCTTATTTTTATTAATCTTATCCATGATCGCAAAAGCCTGTTGGATTACCGCCGGGTGAGGTTCTCCTGCTGCTAACGGAGGCAAATACATAAAACAACCCAGCTGATCACGGAAAAATACGCAGAGGCTATTTGCAATTATTACCCATTCAATATCATAGAGCGCCTTCCAAATATAAATATTTGCAAAAGCATACGCCGCCAGCTCGTGAATAGAGAGAGACAGGTACCGGTCAAACAGCTTTTTATCTTTTAAACAGAGCTTATTTAATTTCATTGGGCAAGTTTAATTCCGCCACCTCTCTTAGGTCTTCATAAGCCTGGATAATTTGAGGATTATCTTTGAGCATGGAAAGCAGCGGTGCAGAATTGAGATACCCGGTCAAATAAACAATATACTCCTTGGCCTCCGGGGTATTGATCTGCTCATAGACGTAAGGACAATTTAAATCCACCGTCAACAGGACTTTATCTTTACGTAAATTAATTAAAAAAGGATAAAGCTGGCATTCAAACGGCCGGGTACTGTAAATTTTACATTTATTATCCAGGGTTTCCAAAAACGGGCAAAGAAAATCTACGCCGGCAGGATTAGCGATCGGTTGTATTCGACGGTCAATAGAAATAGAGGCCGCCGGAATACCTGGTTTATCCAATAATTCCTGGATCTCTTCGTCCAAAAGGCATGGACTCCACACAGAGCTGGCTTCCTTAAACCGGCAACAACCCCGGCATTTAAGACAAAACTCACTTGGAACAAATTGCTTGATCACTTCACAATACTCCCAAGTTTTAAATTTTTATCCGGGCTAATTACTGCCAGGAGGTTTTCATCTGAACCCGCCAAAATCATCCCCTGGCTTTCTACTCCGCGCAGAATTACCGGATCCAAATTGTCCACTAAAACCACCTGTTTACCGATCAACTCTTCTTTAGCATAAAAATTTTTTATTCCCGCGACTACCTGTTTAAGCCGGTCACCTAAATCCAAAGTTAAAATTAATAACTTATCCGCATTCGGATGGTCATTAACTTCTTTGATCTGGGCAATTCTTAATTCCAACTTTCTAAAATCATCAATTGTCGCCATCTCATCCTCCCTTGTCTTAAAACTTTAACTCCGCGTAAAATTCAATCTGGTAGGCATTATTAGCATGTCCATCCCCCCGCAGATAAGGACTAAATGGGCTTCCATCTAGATCATCGCGCTTTTCTTTATAATACCTACCCGGAATAAAATAACCTCCTAAAAAACCCACGCTCATCTGCTTAGTTGCTTTATAATCAACAAATAAATCCGCCTCCATCCCCAAATCCCGGGAAAGGTACTTACTCTCATTGTCTAAAGTCCCTACTGGACGGTTAAATGCCCTTAAATAGTAGCCATATAAACTCACGCAAAGTTTATCGGTAAAATTGTAATCAAAACCAATCGAAGGCATTATCAAATCTTCAAAATCACCGGAATAAAATGTGCCTGGCCGCGGTACGCCGTAATTTAAACCGTATCCTCCACCCATGGCCACAATCGGAAGCATATCCACATTGCTACTACTCACCGCATCACTTAAGTTCCTATTCGTGGGAGAAGAATAACTAAAAGCGCGGTTCTTACCTGATACATAAAGACCGTCCGGGTTTCCCGCCATATCTAAAGTCGATTTATTGCCGGAACAGATTAAAAATTGTAATTCCGGAATAAATTTTCCTAAAATATAATTAAATCCAGAATAAAACATATAGCCGGTATGCTGAATATCTTTATACTCACTATCCTGGCTTTGCGCATACCCAAAGTTACCTGCCGCCTCTAATTTTAAAGTAAAATCACTAGCGGCATACTCCCAGGCAACTCCCAAGGTGCCTAACAAATCTCTTTTTATCGGAGCGGCAAAAAGATTGTCTCTTTTACCGCTAGAGGTATAATCTGCCAGCATACCAACATAAGGCCAAAAGGTTTGTTTCCCTGCGGTAATTTTAACATCCGTGGCAAAAAAATTAGCCGCATTCGGTTCATATTTCTGGCCCTGCACCTCTTCCTGCGGAATATGCGGGCCTAAAG
>JAPLMA010000047.1 GCA_026387255.1 Candidatus Omnitrophota bacterium
TAGATTATTTGGCCCAGAGTAAGTTTTTACGAAATTACGATTGAAATTTAATGATTTTAAAAAACTGCTGTTGAGGGAATTATCAATTAATATCGTCTCCAGCGGAGCAGGGGCCAATTGCCCTACAGAGTCAAGGCACTCCTGTGTATGGCTGTTTTTACCGGCAGTTATAATTATGATACTGACTGATTGTGTTGACATCTCTGGCATTGTTAGGTAAAATTATAACATAATGCCGCTCATCCTTCTAACATTAATATTTATCCGTCCTTTTATTTCATCGTTAGCTTTCCCCTACACAAATATGGTGTATGCTTATAGTTTAATGTTGTTTTTGGGATTATATATTATACGTTCCGGTATCAATCGCGAAAAGCTCAAACCTTTAATACTCGCACTAATTATATTTTGTATAGCGCTGGTTATTTCTGTTTTCTTTTCGCAGAATAGGTTCAATACTGTCAATGAACTTTATAAATATATAATCGGTATACTTCTTTTAATTGTTTTTGCCTCCACCTCAAGAGAAACCAACCTAAAAGTCATCAATATTATTATATGCGCAGGCCTCATCATCAGCCTGTTGGCGATTTATCAGTATTTCTTTGGATTCCGGCATCTTCTAGAATATATGCACCAGAATAATATTAACTCTGATTTCGCCCTTGATTACCTACAACCCAAGCGGGTATTCTTTCCCTTTGTTACTGCGGACATCTTAGGTGGGTATTTGATCATAATACTTATGCTCCTGTTGATTGATAAGAAGTACACCTGGCTTATCTTTCCCATATTATGCGCATTATTGTTAACAAAATCATTAGGGGCTTTTTTGAGTTTATTTTTAGGGCTGATTGTCTATTTTTGTTTACAAGATTCGGCAAAGAGAAAGCAGGCTGTTTTTTTATTAGGGTGGTCAGCGTTAGCCATAGTTTTAATTTTCCTTATAAGACAAATAACATCAAGAGAGCATGCTCAGCCTGTATTTTCCATGCTTACGCGCATAGACTACTGGCAAGGAGCTTTGCGCGTAATTACGGCTCATCCTATTGCCGGTGTAGGTTTGGGTAATTTTAGCCTCCCCGCAAGCCGCTATGCGCACAACTCATATCTTCAAATCTGGGCAGAAGCGGGAGTATTGGGATTTATTAGTTTTTTAGCCGTTGTTTTTACTATAATAAAGATAGGATACGCAAGAATTAAGCAAGCAAAGGATAACGCTGTGCTGAGAGGGTTAATGGGGGCGCTGATCAGCTTATTATTTCACAATTTTGTAGATTTCACTTTTTTTCTTCCGGAAGTATCTTTTATTTGGTGGGTAATTGCGGGCCTGGTAATTTCGGCTTAAGTTTCTGATTGCTATAAGTTTAGATTATTTTAGAATATGCGTAAGATCAACTTGTTTTTTATTATTACAAAGCTGGAGCTTGGTGGCGCCCAAAAACACCTGCTGAGCTTAATTTTGTTTTTAGAGAAGTCCAAATATAATATTTTTCTTTTTACGGCAAAAGAAGGCTTATTAGTGAACGATGCGTTGTCTTTAGGCGGTATAACATTAATCAAATCAGAGTTTCTCGAGCGTCCGGTAAATTTTATAAATGACCTTTTGGCTTTTGGCGAGATCTGCTCTTTTATTAAAAAGAATAATATTGACATCGTGCATACGCACGGTTCAAAAGCCGGCATTTTGGGCCGTTTTGCGGCTAAGTGTACCGGAGTAAAAGTCCTGCTGCATACTGTTCATGGCTGGTCTTTTAATGATTATCAGAACTTTTTTTTAAGGCGATTATTTATCTGGCTGGAGAGGCTTTGCGCTAGATTTTCCGATCGAATAATAGTCGTCTGTGAATATGATAAGCGCAAAGGCCTCGCTAAGAGAATCGGCACCTGTTCCAAATATTGCATTATCCATTACGGGATTGATTACCGAGAGTTTAGCCGTAAAGATATAAATTTAAGAAGAGAGTTAGGCCTAGATAATCATGATTTAGTGGTGGGGATGGTCGCGTGTTTTAAGCCTCAAAAATCACCGCTTGATTTTATAGAGGCGGCGCGCCGGGTAACCAAAATACTCCCTCAAGCCAGATTTTTATTGATTGGCGACGGTGTATTGCGTAAAGATATTGAGGCGCAAATTATTAAATCAGGCTTAGCGAAAAACGTTATGCTGACCGGTTGGAGAAGAGATATCTCTGGCATACTTTCTTCGCTAGACGTATTTGTGCTTACCTCTTTATGGGAGGGAGTTCCCATCTCGGTTTTAGAAGCTATGGCGGCATCCAAGCCGGTAGTGGTTACCAATACCGGAGGTATTACAGAAGTAATTACCGATGGGGTAAATGGGTATCTTGTTTCTGCAAAGAATGCTATTTTACTTAGTGAAAGAATAATCGCATTATTAGTGGATGTTAAGTTAAGAGAGCGAATGGGGGAGAATGCACGAAGATCTCTGGATAATAGATTTAGCCTGGAGAATATGGTAAGGAATACTTCGGCGCTATACGAGGCGATTTTAAACGGGAAAGGAGCGGGTAAAAATGCGCAGTAACTATTTTATTGTTTTTATGGGAGGGTTAATCATTAGCGCGTTATTTATATTCTTGTTCAGAAAAATATCTTTAAAGTTTAAATTGTTATTGTCGCAAGGTATGCCGTTAGTCGGAGGTTTAGGCATTGGCGCATCTTTTATCATTTGCTGCTTATTGCTCACCGCCAGCTTACCCAGAGAGATGTTGGGTATTATTACCTGTGCGTATATAATCCTTATTTTTGGAGTAGTCGATGATTGGCGCGAGCTATCGATTATACCTAAGTTTTTAGTGCAGTTTATAGCGGCAAGCCTGCTTATCTTATTTGGGGTGAAAACACAGATTGTTTATATCGGGAATTTAATGAATATATTAGTGACCTTAATTTGGATTATCGGGATAACGAATGCTTTTAATCTTTTAGATATAATGGATGGGTTAGCCGCAGGTGTGGCTTTGATCTCGGCATCCGGACTTTTGTTAATCGCTTTTTTTAATCATGACGTTAATAGTATGTTTTTCTTATCAATGTTAATCGGCTCGATTTTAGGATTTTTAATTTATAATTTACCTCCCGCCAAGGTTTATTTGGGGAATTGCGGTAGTCACTTCTTAGGTTTTATCATTGCGGCAATAACTTTGATCATCAGCTATGCTCCTATGGATAGAAAAGTTGCTTTGATTAGCCCTTTGTTAGTTTTAGGTTTTCCTATTTTTGATATCGCGTTCCTTATTTTAATTAGAATAAAAAATAAAAAGATACCATTTAAAAAAAGTAAAGACCACCTTGCTCTAAGATTTTTAGCGATAAAGTATTCAAACAGGAAAGCATTGGTTTTGATGCTGGTACTAGCAGTTATGTTTTCTGCTTCTGGAGTGTTGATTAGCCGGTCATCAAATATTTTGGGCTCGGTGATTGCTTTTTTTATGGTATTGGTGGGTTTGATTATTGCGGTAAAAATGAGTAAGGTAGAAGTCCAGGGCTAAAAAGATGAAATCACATACCCAATATCTCTGGTTTGATACGAAAAAAAGACAAGCGTTTATTAATATTACTGCGCAGGTTGAGGAAGCGATCAAAAAAAGCGGCATTCAGGAGGGGTTGTGCCTGGTTAACGCTATGCACATTACCAGCTCGGTTTTTATTAACGATGATGAAAGCGGATTGCATGAAGATTTTTCTCTTTGGCTTGAGAATTTGGCTCCCTTTGGCAAAGATAAATATAAACATAATTTAACCGGTGAAGATAATGCGGATGCGCATCTTAAGCGCACAATTATGGGTAGAGAGGTGGTCGTGGCCGTAACTAGAGGTAAGTTGGATTTTGGCCCGTGGGAACAGATTTTTTATGGTGAGTTTGACGGCCAGCGCAGGAAACGAGTTTTAGTTAAGATAATCGGGGATTAACGGGTCCTGTCTTGGGTATTTTCTTGCGCTGACGCGCTGCGAAAACACCCAAGCCACCCGTTAATCTTTGCTTATTAATTAATAATCTTGCTCTTTAAGATATACTGAGCCGCAACAAACGTCCCTGCGAGAAAGTAAGGCAAAACAGCAAGATAAGAGGTGATTATGAAAATTAAAAATACGGAAATTAAAGTGGTGATGGGGGATATTACCGAATTACGCGCAGATGCGATTGTCAATGCGGCTAATAATAAGTTGTTGATGGGCGGTGGAGTGGCGGGGGCAATTAAGCGTAAGGGCGGCAAGATTATTGAGGAAGAGGCAGTAAAGAAAGGGCCCATAGAAATTGGCCAAGCAATTCAAACCGGTGCCGGAGAGTTGGCAGCAAAATATATAATTCACGCTGCGACCATGGGTATGGATTATAAGACAGATGAAATAATGATTCGCAACGCTTGTAAAAATTCCCTAAGGTTGGCGGTAGAGCTAAAAATTAACTCTATTGTTTTTCCGGCTTTAGGCTGTGGCACAGGAGGTTTTGAGTTTTTAGCCTCCGCAAAGATTATGGCGCAGGAAGTATTAAGACACCTACGCCAGGAGAATACTTCTTTAAAAGAAATTATCTTTTGCCTTTATAATCAGGAGATATTTACAGTTTTTAAGAAAGGTATCTTGGGTTATTTAGAGTACGTGACTACAAAATTATCCGGCGGGCCTTATGTGACGGTAGATGCGATTATTGAATTGCCTGAAGGTATTGTAATTATCAAGCGCAGTAATCCGCCTTTTGGCTGGGCATTGCCCGGAGGTTTTGTGGATTACGCCGAAAGCTTAGAAGATGCGGTAATTCGGGAGGCCAAAGAAGAGACAGATCTAGATTTAACTCAAGTTCAGCAGTTTCATACTTATTCAGACCCTCTGCGTGATCCGCGATTTCATACTATCGGAACGGTTTTTATCGCTAAAGCTAAAGGAATTCCTAAAGCGCAAGATGACGCCGCCCAGATCAAGGTAATTCAATTAAGCCAAATAGAAAAGCTGGAATTCGCTTTTGATCATAAAAAAATCTTAAAGGACTACCTTAAAACCAAATAGGGACGTTTCTGAATTCAAAGCAAGAACTGTCCCCAGAGGGGACAGTTCTCCGATCGGGTC
>JAPLMA010000114.1 GCA_026387255.1 Candidatus Omnitrophota bacterium
TGGACTAAAGTTTATTTAAACTGGATGGAGAATATTCAGGATTGGTGCATCTCCCGTCAAATCTGGTGGGGTCATCAAATTCCTATCTGGTATTGTAGTTCTTGTAAACAAGAATCAATTGCTAGCATTGATCCGCCTACAGAATGTAGAATTTGTCATTCAAGTTCACTTTATCAAGATAAAGATGTCCTAGACACCTGGTTTTCCAGCTGGCTTTGGCCATTTGCTACCTTTAATTGGCCAAATGAAAATGAGGATTTAAAATATTTTTATCCTACCGCCACTCTAGTTACTGCTCCGGAAATTATTTTCTTTTGGGTAGCGCGCATGATTATGGCGGGATTTGAGTTTAAACAACAGGTCCCTTTTAAAGATGTCTATATTCACGGTACGGTACGCGACAGCCAAGGAAAAAAGATGTCTAAATCTTTAGGTAATGCTCTTGACCCTTTAGAGATCATCGCTGAATATGGAACAGATGCTTTACGTTTTAGCCTTATTTCAATAACGGCCCAGGGCCAGGACGTATACTTATCCAAAGACAGGTTTGAACAAGGCAGAAACTTTGCCAACAAAATCTGGAATGCTTCACGGTTTATTTTAATTAATCTTAACCCTCAAGAGATAAATGTAGATTTGTGTGTTTTCTTTAAGGCTGAGCAATTAGATATCGTTAACCGTTGGATTTTAAGCCGTTTTTATACAACTTTAAAAAAGGTAGAAAAAGACTTGGATAGTTTTAAGTTTAATGAAGCTGCCAATAGCTTATATTCATTTTTTTGGCATGAATTCTGCGATTGGTACCTGGAATTAATTAAACCTCAAATCAGCCAAAAACAAACTCAGGTAGTCATGTATAAGGTTTTAGAAAAATACCTTAGACTAATCCATCCTTTTATGCCTTTTATCTCCGAGGAAATTTGGCAACGTCTACCGAGAGCCAAAAATTCAATTATGCAACAAAGCTGGCCACATCTACAAAACGAGTTAATCAATAAGCAGGATGAATTACAGATGGAATTGGCCTTTGGCGTGATTAATGTTATAAGAAATATGCGCGCAGAGTTAGAGGTTGATCCTGCCAGCCGCATTAACATCCAATTAACCGTCACTAACAAGTTTACTCAAAGATCCCTAGAGTTACTCTCAGGCTACATAAAAAATTTAGCCAAGGTTGACCACTTAACTTTAACAGAAAAATATATTGCCCAAAATAACCAATATGTAGTTGTTTTTAATGATTTGCATATTATCATGCCGCTGGAGGGGGTCGTAGACCTAGCTGCTCAACTTAAAAAAACTAATTTAAAAATTGATAAATTAAAATCCGAAATTGTAAACAAAGAAGCAATGCTGGCAAATAAAAATTTTTCCGCGCGTGCCCCGCAAGAAATTGTAGAAGCTGAGAAAAATAAATTAATCGATATGCATGAACAGATCAAAAAACTAGAGGTAATTAAAAATGGCTTACGCTAAATACTTTTTGTCCAAAAGCAAGCCTAAACTTAACAACCGGGAACTAAAATCAATCATTAAACGCGCTCTTAGAGAAGACATTGGCCGGGGGGATATTACCACGCAACTGAACATTCCTAAAAGCCTGTCCATAAAAGCTAGAATTATCGCCAAAGAAGATTTCTTGCTTTGTGGCATTGATTTAGTTTGCGCAGTATTTAAAACCGTAAACCCTAGTTTAAAATTCAAGACTCAACTTAAAGATGGCAGGAGAGTTTCTCATAAACAGACTCTGGCGATTATCTCAGGAAATGCAGGCAGTATTCTTACCGCTGAACGGGTAGCCTTGAATTTATTAGCATTGCTCTCCGGAATTGCCACCAAAACATCTGAGTTTGTTAAAAAGATCCAACCTTTTAGAACTAAAATTACTGACACCCGTAAAACTATTCCCGGCTTAAGGAACTTGCAAAAATATGCGGTTAGAATCGGCTCAGGCTATAATCACCGGATGTGCCTGGATGAAATGGTCCTGATCAAAGATAACCATTTAAAAATTATGGGTGGTTATGCACAACTACCCAAAGCGCCTAAAGGGTGTAAAATTGAAATCGAAGCTCAAAACTTAAAAGAGTTTAAACGCGCTTTAAGTTTTAAGCCGGATATCATTATGCTAGACAATATGTCAATCCGTGATATTCAAAAGGCAGTGAGAACTAGGAATAGCCTTAAATTTAGCAATCAACCCTGTTTTACGGCGTTAGAGGCAAGCGGCGGCATACGTCTGGGTAATGTAAAAAAATATGCTGCCACCGGAGTAGAAATAATTTCAATTGGAGAACTAACCGATTCGATCACATCCGTAGATATCAGCTTAGAAGTCCTCTAGAAGTCTTTTATGAAGAGATTTAAACTTGTTTCTAACTTTCGGCCCTGCGGCGATCAACCCAAAGCAATACAAGAACTTTCCAAAGCCATCCTGGCTAAGCAACGCTATTCTACGTTGCTGGGAGTTACCGGCAGCGGTAAAACCTTCACATTAGCTAATCTAATCGCCAAAACTAACCTACCGACGCTGATAATTTCGCACAATAAAACTTTAGCCGCCCAGCTTTATACTGAATTTAAAGAATTTTTTCCGCATAATGCGGTCGAATATTTCGTAAGTTACTACGATTACTATCAACCGGAAGCCTACATTCCTTCTACGGATACTTATATCGAAAAAGATTCCTCGATCAATGAACGCCTGGACCGTTTGCGGCTTTCTGCGACTACCTCGCTGATCAGCCGGCCGGATGTAATTGTCGTAGCTTCAGTTTCCTGTATCTATAATTTAGGTTCACCGGAAGATTACAAAGAAATGTTGGTTATCTTAAATAAGTTTACCCCTATCCAGCGGGATGAATTAATCGCTAAACTCATCCAGATTCAATATGAGCGAAATGACTATGAATTTAAACGCGGAAAAATCAGAGTGCGCGGAGATGTAGTTGAAATATTTCCATCTTACAGTCAACAGGCGTTGCGCTTGGAATTAACTAAAGATAAAATATCACAAATTTCAGTAATTGATCCACTATCGGCAAAAGTAATTAACCGGCTCGATCAAGTAGCAATTTATCCGGCTAAACATTTTATCACCTCGCAAGATAGGATTCAGTTGGCGCTGAGCTCAATAAAAGAAGAATTGGCTGTTTGCTTAAAAGAATTACGCGAAAAAAATAAATTACTACAGGCTCAACGGTTAGAGTCACGCACAAATTATGATTTAGAGATGCTTAAAGAAATCGGGTATTGTCATGGGATAGAAAATTACTCCCGGCATCTAAATGGCTCTGCCGCAGGATCACGGCCATCGGCAATGATTGATTATTTTAACGGAGATTTCTTAACGATTATTGATGAATCACATGCTACTATACCGCAAATCAGAGGGATGTATGCCGGTGACCGAGCCAGGAAGGAAACACTGATAGATTACGGATTTAGGCTTCCCTCATGCTTAGATAACCGTCCGCTAAAATTTAATGAATTTAGCCGCCTGGTAAAACAATTAGTTTTTGTTTCCGCTACACCGGATGAATATGAATTAACCCTAAGCGGCAATAAAGTAATTGAGCAAATTATCCGCCCTACCGGGTTAATTGATCCACAGATTATTGTTAAGCCCTCCAAAGGCCAAATCGATGATTTAATTCTACAGATAAAACAAAGGGCAAAAAATAATCAAAGGGTCCTGGTAACCACGCTAACCAAAAGATCCTCCGAAGACCTGGCCAACTACCTTACAGAACATGGCCTCAGAGTAAAATACCTGCACTCTGAAATACAAACTATCCAGCGGTCAGTGATCCTTAAAGAACTGCGCGAAAAAAAATTTGACTGTCTGGTAGGGATTAATCTTCTGCGTGAAGGCCTAGATCTGCCAGAAGTTTCATTAGTGGCCATCCTGGATGCAGACAAAGAAGGGTTTTTACGCAGTGCTACCGCGCTTATTCAAGTCGGTGGCCGAGCTGCGCGCAACTTAAATGGTACAGTAATTATGTATGCCGATACCATAACCCGCTCGATGAAAAAAGCAATTGACGAAAGCAACCGGCGTAGAATCATACAAACAGAATTTAACCGAAAAAATAAAATTACCCCGCGTTCTATTCGTACCGCCATCAAAAAAAGTATCGAAGATTCAGAAATTGCCCAAGAGTTTGTGCAAGCGTTAACCGGAGAACCTATCGAGCAATACCAGTTGCATAAATATATTACTGAGTTAGAATATAAAATGGAGTTAGCGGCACGAAACTTACAATTTGAAGAAGCCGCCAGTTTAAGAGATAAAATAAGGGAGTTACGCAATGTTACTAGCCATTGATATTGGTAATACTAATATAACTGGTGGAATATTCGTGGGAGGAAAACTTAAATACCAGTTCGATATCGCAACTAAAACCTATAAGAAAAGGGTACTGGCAAAAAAATTAAGAACTTATTCTAAAATATCCGTCAGTGTTATCTGCAGCGTTGTCCCCAAGCTGACCCTAGTTATTCAGCGTGACTTAAAACTCATCTCTGGTAGAAACCCCTATATAATAGGTAAAGACTTAATTGTCCCAATAGAAAATCGTTACCGCATACCCAAGCAAGTTGGCCAAGACCGGCTGGTAAACGCTTATGCTGCCAGCAATCTTTACACTTGTCCCTTAATTGTTATAGATTCCGGCACAGCCATTACTTTCGATGTAATTTCTAAAGACCGGGCATATTTAGGCGGTTTAATTTTCCCGGGAATGAACATCTCTTTGGATGCTTTAAAAGAGAAAACCGCATTATTACCGCAAGTAAAATTACAGCGGCCAAAAATGCTTATTGGCCGAGATACCAAAAATAGTATATTAAGCGGCGTTGTTTTTGGCACGGCTTCTTTAAGCAAGGAGCTGGTAAATAAAATTAAACAGTGTATCGGTAAGCAGGCAGTGGTCATTGGTACCGGAGGAAATATCCATTTAATCAAAAAGTATTCCACAATAGCAATTCAAATTGATACTAATTTGACCTTAAAAGGTATTAATCTTATATATGAAAATACAATTTAAAGCTACGTTCATTTTGCTAGTTACATTTCTTTGGATTTGGATTTTTTCAATAGCTTATGCTGAAGAAAGTAAACCCCTGGCTAAAACTGAAACAGGGGTTACTTTCGAACAAGCGTTCAAAAATCATGAAATACTTAAACAACAAGAACAGGAAGAATTAGTAAAAAAATTAAATTTTAGTTTAAACCAAGTAATAGAAACTTGGATGGCTCAAGCTAAAGCAAACCAAGAAAGCACCCTGGGTAGCCGCCTTGAACAAAGCTGGGAGAAACTATCCTTGTTCTATCCGGTTTCTCCGGTTCACTATGAATATTATTTACGCGGATACAGCTACCGCCTAATTAAAAGTGATGTGACTAAAACCAACTCTATTGTTGATCCTTATAAAGCCACCGTTACCATAAAAGAAGACCTTTATGTCGAAAAAAATCATGCACCGAATGCCAGTGACACCAATCCATATTTTTATACGGTGAGCACCAACCATACCTTGAATTTCGAATACATAAATGAGAAATTTAATTTAATCAACAGCGATAGTAAAATCGTCTCCATTGAAAACAAATGCCCGGATGAAATTAAAAGGCTGCGTTTATAATTGATAAAAATTACTTGACAAGAATTTTTTTTTATCTATAATTAGCACTCTAGAGAAAAGAGTGCTAAAAGAAATTTAACAACCTGATATTTTAAGGAGGTGACAAGATGGAGATTAAACCATTGGGTGATCGCATCGTCGTTAAACCTTTAGAGGCAGAGAATAAAAGTAAGGGCGGCATTGTTCTGCCGGATTCTGCCAAGGAAAAACCGCAAGAAGCCAAAGTGGTTGCTGTCGGTAAAGGCAAGGTGTTAGAAAATGGCTCGGTTGCGGCCCCGGAAGTAAAAGTCGGAGACAAGGTGATATTCGGAAAATATTCTGGTAGTGAGTTTATTACCAAAGAAGGCGAAGAACTGCTTATCCTGCGCGAGGAAGATATTTTAGCAATTATTAAATAAGTTACAAAACACATTTAACGGGAGGATTTATGGCAAAGCAATTATTGTACAGCGATGATGCCCGTCGCAAGATTTTAAGGGGCGTAGAACAACTGGCCGCGGCAGTAAAAGTAACCTTAGGCCCTAAAGGACGTAACGTAGTAATCGACAAAAAATTTGGTTCCCCCACGATAACCAAAGATGGTGTCACCGTAGCTAAGGAAATTGATTTAGAGGATGCTTTTGAAAACATGGGCGCACAGATGGTTAAAGAAGTTGCCGAAAAAACATCTGATAATGCCGGTGATGGCACTACCACCGCTACCGTCTTAGCGGAATCAATTTATCGCGAAGGCTTAAAGAATGTTACGGCCGGATCAAATCCTATGGAATTAAAACGCGGAATTGAAAAAGCAGTTGTAAAAGTAGTTGAGGAACTGGGAAAACTTTCTACTCCGATTAAAGATAAAAAAGAAATTGCTCAGGTGGCCTCTATCGCGGCTAACTCTGATACTAATATCGGAGAATTAATTGCCGAAGCAATGGATAAAGTAGGTAAGGACGGAGTAATTACCGTGGAAGAGGCTAAATCTACTGCTACTAGCCTAGACGTTGTGGAAGGCATGCAGTTTGATCAAGGGTATCTTTCGCCCTATTTTGTGACCGATGCTGAAAGAATGGAAGTGCTCCTCGAGGATGCTTATATTCTTATTTATGAGAAAAAGATATCTTCGATTAAAGATATCCTGCCACTCTTAGAGAAAATTGCCCGTGTCGGCAAGCCGCTTTTGATTATTGCCGAAGAAGTTGATGGGGAAGCTTTAGCCACTTTAGTGGTTAACAAGATTCGGGGCACCTTTGTTGCCTGCGCGGTAAAAGCTCCGGGTTATGGTGATAGACGTAAAGCCATGCTTGAAGATATCGCTATTCTAACCGGCGGTAAAGCCTTAACTGAAGATCTCGGTATCAAGCTGGAAAATGTTGATATTGAAGATTTAGGACGCGCGAAGAAAATAAAAATCGACAAAGAAAATTCGACCATTGTCGAAGGTGCAGGCAAGAATGCCGCCATCAATGCTAGAATCAGCCAGTTAAAAAAACAAATCGAAGATACTGATTCAGATTATGATAAAGAGAAGCTGCAAGAACGCCTGGCTAAACTGGCCGGTGGAGTTGCCGTAATCAATGTCGGCGCAGCCACAGAAACAGAGATGAAAGAAAAGAAGGCGCGCGTTGAGGACGCCTTGCATGCCACTCGCGCAGCTACCCAAGAAGGTATTGTTCCCGGGGGCGGAGTAGCGTTTATTCGCACCATTGCGGCTTTAGATAAACTAAAGCTGGAAGGTGATGAGAAAATCGGCGCGAATATTGTAAAACGCGCGATTGAGGAACCTTTAAGACAAATTGCGCAAAACGCCGGCCTGGAAGGCTCGGTAGTAGTGCAAAGAATCAAACAGGAAAAAACTAATGTCGGTTATGATGTCAGTCAGGATGCTTATGTGGATATGATCGAAGCTGGCGTAATCGATCCGACAAAAGTAACGCGTTCAGCTCTGCAGAATGCTGCGAGTATTGCCGCGTTACTACTTACCACAGAGGCTTTGATTGCGGACAAGCCGGAAAAAGATGATAAGATGCCAATGATGCCACCGGGTGGTGGAATGGGTGGAATGGGTGGCATGGGTGGCGGAGGAATGTATTAAAAAACAACAGATAACAGTTGGTGGAAACAAACTAAAGGACGTAGATTTTATCTACGTCCTTTAGTTTTAGGACTAAACCAGATTGTAGGTGACAGGCATGCCTGTCACCTACCGATAATAATATGTCCCCGTGTTTTTAAATATATATTGACAAATACCCCTTATTAATATAAAATTATTAATCTTACTGCAACTTTTCCAAATAAGGTTAATTATTCGTAACTTATTGCATAACAACGGTTTAATATCATAATAAGGAGAATTTAAGATGGCAGAGTGGATCGGCATAAATAGGCGCGCAAGAAGATGCTATGGTTTTGATGAGGTAGCTTTAGTTCCCGGTTGCCAAACTGTAAATCCTAATGAAGTAGATATTAGCTTTAAATTTAGCGGAAAGAACTTTAAAATACCCATTCTTGCCGCAGCCATGGATGGAGTGGTCGATGTAAAATTCGCCATTGAAATGTCGCGTTTAGGCGGAATCGCGGTTTTAAACCTGGATGGTATACAGACCCGTTATGAAAATCCGGATGAAGTACTCGAAGAAATTTCCAAAGCTACTCCCCAAAAAGCTACTGAATTAATTCAAGCGGTTTATACTACACCGATTAAAGAAAAACTGGTCACTAAAAGAGTCGCCGAAATTAAAAAAGCTAAGGCTTACGCGGTGGTCAGCTGCATTCCGGCTAATGCCGAAAGATTTTCTAAATTAGCCATCGCTGCCGGAGCGGATATTTTTGTTATTCAATCTACCGTAGCTACGCTTAAGCATATTTCTAAAGAATATAAATCGTTGGATTTAGTCAAGTTTTGTCAGTCCATAAAAATTCCGGTTATTTTGGGAAATTGCGTCACCTATGAAACAACTCTGGAGCTAATGGAAACCGGAGCCAGCGGGTTACTCATCGGCGTAGGGCCGGGAGCCGCCTGCACTACGCGCGGCGTATTAGGCATTGGAGTTCCCCAGGTTACCGCGACCGTGGATGCCGCCGGAGCGCGTGATTTTTATTTTAAACGCACGGGAAAATATGTTTCTATTATTACGGACGGCGGGATGAACCGCGGCGGAGATATTTGTAAAGCTTTTGCCTGCGGAGCGGATGCCGTAATGATCGGCTCAAGTTTTGCCCGCGCCAAAGAAGCTCCCGGAAGAGGATTCCATTGGGGGATGGCTACTTCACATGTTAATTTGCCCCGCGGAACCCGGATTCAGGTGGGGACTACCGGCGCATTAAAAGATATTTTACTTGGCCCGGCAAAAGTTGATGACGGCTCGCAGAACCTCCTGGGCGCTTTAAAAACCTCTATGGGCTCATTAGGAGCAAGCAACTTAAAAGAAATGCATGACGTTGAAATAATTATCGCTCCTTCAATCCAAACTGAAGGTAAAATTTTCCAAGTAGGCCAAAGAGTAGGAATGGGTAAATAAAATGAAGAGAAAAACCAAGTTAAAAAAATCACAGGAAAACAAGGGTGGGTTGATTAGGCAAACAGTATTAATTTTGGATTTTGGTTCGCAATACACACAGTTAATTGCGCGCAGAGTAAGAGAAAATAAAGTTTTCTCAATAATTATTCCTTACAATACCCCGGCCAAAGAAATTGCCGCGTTAAATCCAAAAGGGCTTATACTTTCCGGCGGACCGGCCTCCGTGGTCGATAAAAAATCACCTTATCCGGATATTGGCATATTTAAATTAGGCGTACCGATATTAGGCATCTGTTACGGAATGCAGGTAATTTGTGAGCTGTTGGGAGGCAAGGTCAGGCATACTCGCGAGCGTGAATATGGAAAAGTAGAATTGTTCATTGATGACAATCGCGATCTGTTTAGCCATTTGCCGGGCAATTTTACCTGCTGGGCTAGTCACGGAGATTATGTAACCAAGATGCCCACCGGATTCCACGCTATCGGGCATACCACCAATACTCCGATCGCGGCCATCTCTAACCAAAAAAGAAAAATATTTGCCGTTCAGTTTCACCCGGAGGTAACCCATACGGAAAAAGGCAATCAGATCTTAAGTAATTTTTTATTTAAAGCCTGCGGCGCTTCCAGCAGATGGACGATGCAATCGTTTATTAAAGAATCGATTCTTAATATTAAAAAAACGCTGGGTAAAGATAAAGTAGTTTTAGGTTTAAGCGGCGGAGTGGATTCCTCCGTAGCGGCTTTGTTAATCCACAAGGCCATCGGTAAGAATTTACGCTGTATTTTTATCGATAACGGACTGCTACGCAAAGGTGAAGCCGAGCAGGTGAAGAGTGTTTTTAAAGACTTCTACCATCTTAATTTGAAATATGTTGACCGAAGCAAAAGATTCCTTGAACGTTTAAAAGGAGTAACTGATCCGGAGGAAAAAAGAAAGATCATCGGAGATGAATTCGTGAAGGTATTTGAAGAAGAGGCAAAAAAGACCAGCGGAGTAAAATTTTTAGGTCAAGGCACTCTTTATCCGGATGTGATTGAATCTATCTCGCCTACGGGAGGGCCGAGCAGAAAAATTAAAAGCCATCACAATGTCGGAGGCTTACCCGCGCAGATGAAACTTAAGCTTATTGAACCACTGCGAGAATTATTTAAAGACGAAGCGCGTCAAATCGGTACGCAATTAGGGTTGCCGGAAAATATCATTCAGCGTCAACCATTCCCCGGTCCGGGGCTGGCAGTAAGAATCATCGGAGAAATTAACCTTACCCGGCTTGATCTTCTGCGTGAAGCAGATAAACGCGTAATTGAGGAAATTTCAAAAGCCGGCCTCTATGATCAAATCTGGCAATCTTTCGCGGTATTACTCCCGATTAAAAGCGTGGGAATAATGGGCGATGAACGTACTTATGAAAATGTGTGCGCCTTGCGTTGCGTATCCAGTTTTGACGGTATGACTGCGGATTGGGTAAAACTTCCTTATGAAGTTCTGGAAAGAATCTCTAATCGTATCATCAATGAAGTAAAAGGAATCAACCGGGTAGTTTACGACATCAGCTCTAAGCCTCCGGCAACCATAGAGTGGGAATAATTTATTTAAAATCCTAAACTCGAAACTATAAACTCGAAAAACAAAATATTATTTTTAGGATTTCGGATTTAGGATTTGTTTAGGATTTCGAGTTTAGAGTTTAAATATTATGCCTCATTCTGAATTCGTCCACCTCCATCTACATACTCAATACAGCCTTCTTGACGGAGCCTGCCGCATACCTGAGATACTCGCCATTGCTAAAAGTTTCAAAATGGATTCTCTGGCCATCACCGATCATGGCAGCATGTTCGGTGCGATTGATTTCTATTTAGAAGCGCAAAAAGTAGGAATCAAGCCAATTATTGGCTGTGAATTTTACGTTGCCCCGCAAAGCCGCCTGGAGAAAAGCGGAGGGATAGAGGATGCTGCTCATCACTTAATCCTTTTAGCCCGCAATGAAGAAGGGTATCATAATTTAATGAAGCTGGTCTCCATCAGCTACCTGGAAGGATTCTATTACCGGCCGCGGATTGATAAAGAAGTTCTCGCCCAACATGCGTCAGGATTAATCGGCTCAAGCGCCTGCCTTAAAGGAGAAATTTCTTGCCTGCTACTAGAGAAACGTTTTAATGATGCCTTAAAAGCTGCTGACACTTATCAAAATATACTGGGAAAGGGCAACTTTTATCTGGAAATCCAAGGTAACTCTATACCCGAACAAAAAATAGTAAATAACGGTATGCTGAAGCTCTCTAGCGAGCTAGGAATTCCTTTAGTTGCCACTAATGACGTACATTACCCCACCAAAGACCGGGCTGCCGCCCATGAAGCATTGCTCTGCATTCAAACACAAACTACTTTAGATGATCCTAAACACATGCGCTTTCAAACAGAAGAATTTTATTTTACCTCACCTGCAGAAATGAAAGAGTTGTTTAGTGAATGTCCGCAGGCTTTAAAAAATACCTTAGAGATTGCCGCACGCTGCAATCTGGAGCTGGATTTTAAACAGATGCATTTACCTAAATATTCTCCTCCGGGAGGAAAAGATAAAGAAGAGTTTCTGCTGGAGCTATGTGAAAAAGGCTTAACGGATAAAAACCTTAAAAACGATCCCGAAGTGCAAAAACGACTGGATCATGAGTTAAAAATAATCAAACACATGGGATTCATTAGTTATTTTTTAATTGTCTGGGATTTTATCGCTTACGCCAAAAGCCAAAGTATTCCTGTTGGGCCGGGAAGGGGCTCTGCCGCCGGAAGCCTGGTAAGCTATCTGTTAGGAATTACCGACCTTAACCCATTAAAATACGGATTGCTCTTTGAAAGATTTCTAAATCCTGAGCGCCTGGGGCTGCCGGATATTGATATTGATTTCTGCTACGAACGCCGGCAAGAGGTGATTGATTATGTTACTAAGAAATACAGCCAGGAAAATGTTGCTCAAATTATTACCTTCGGTACTATGCAGGCGCGCGCCGTAATCCGGGATGTCGGACGGGTGATGGCTATTCCCTATGCTGATGTTGACCGGATTGCCAAGTTGATTCCCGCCGAAATTGATATTACCCTTAAAAAAGCACTCGAGAGTGAACCCGAGCTAAATAACCTTTATAAAAATGATCCTCAAATTACCAAGCTGATTAATATTGCCTCATCCCTAGAAGGATTAAACCGCCATGCTTCAGTTCATGCTGCCGGAGTAATTATCGCGGATAAACCGTTAAATAATTATATGCCGGTGTTTAAGACCACAGATGGCCAGATTACCACCGGCTATAGCATGGGGACACTGGAGAAAATTGGACTGCTTAAAGTTGATTTTCTTGGCCTAAGGACGCTTACGGTAATTGATGAAACTCTGAAACTAATTAAAAAAATCCACGGCATACAAATTGATATTGAAAAACTTCCGCTCGATGATCAAAATACCTATAAACTATTAGCCTCTAGCCATACCATCGGGATCTTCCAGGTAGAAAGCTCAGGAATGCGCGATTTACTTAAAAAACTTATCCCTGAGCGTTTTGAAGATTTAATCGCGCTTTTAGCATTGTACCGGCCCGGGCCAATTGGCTCCGGAATGCTGGATGACTTTATGAAACGTAAACATGGGATCATCCCGATTAAATATGAACATCCTAAACTTGAGTCAATCCTTAAGGAAACTTATGGAATTATGGTTTATCAAGAACAAATTATGCAAATTGCATCTGTTTTGGCAGGATTTTCACTTGCCCAAGCAGATATCTTACGTAAGGCCATGGGTAAAAAAATACCTGAGGTCATGGAAAAAGAACGTAAAAACTTTCTTAGCGGATGCATCAAAAACGGAATCAAAGAATCTACCGCCAGTAAGATATTTGATTTAATCGAATATTTTTCCGGTTATGGCTTCAACAAATCACATTCAACCGCCTATGCTCTAATTTCATACCGCACTGCTTATTTAAAAGCTAACTATCCGGTAGAATTTATGACTGCGCTGCTTACTTCGGAACGCGATAATACCGATAAAATAGTCGAATATGTAAATGAATCACTGCGCATGGTCTTAAAGGTACAGCCGCCGGATATCAATGAAAGTGAGGCGCTTTTTAAGGTAGAGGATAAATCAACTATCCGTTTTGTCCTGCTGGCGATTAAGAATGTCGGACGTGGCGCAGCAGAATCAATTGTGGCAGAGAAAGAGAAGATTAAATTTAAATCCTTAGAAGATCTTTGTCAGCGCATTGACTTGCGGTTAGCTAACCGCAAGGTTTTAGAAAGCCTAATTAAATGCGGGGCGCTGGATTATTTTGGTGTCGGACGGGCTAAAATGTTCTCCAGCCTGGATATAATCTTAGCCGAAGCGCAAAAAATTCAAAAAGAAAAATCTAGCGGTCAATTTTCTTTCTTTGATCAAACGATAAAAAACAATGGCTTTGAGAAGATTGCAAACAAATTTGTTGATTGTAAAGAATGGCCGGAGCCGCAACTTTTGGCTTTTGAAAAAGATATGCTTGGTTATTACGTTAGCGGGCACCATTTAGCGCGTTATGCTAACCAACTTAAACGTTTTGTTTCTTGCTCTACGGCTAACCTACATGAACATAAAGATCAGGATATCATTAAGATCGTGGGCTTAATCGTTAAAATCAAACAAACCGTTACGCGGGTTAAAAAAGAGAAGATGGCGATATTAAAATTAGAGGATTTAAATGGCGCAGTAGAAATATTAGTTTTTCCACGCGCATTCGCTAAAATAAGTTCTTATATCCAAGCCAACAGCATTGTGCATATTCGCGGGGTGCTTGATCTTAAGGAAGAAACGCCAAAAATAATCGCTGAAGATCTTTTCCCATTTGAAGAAATTTATAAGCTGATCACCGCTATAAACATTAACTTGTCCGGGATAAGGGAGAATATTTTTGAAACCTTAAAAACATTGTTGGGGACTTACCGCGGCCAAG
>JAPLMA010000102.1 GCA_026387255.1 Candidatus Omnitrophota bacterium
AATCTCATTAATTTTTCTACGCACTAACTTCTTTTGCGCGTGGCGCCGCTTATCCTCTAAGATCATTCTTTTAATACTTTTAGGCTTTTGACGATTCCGGCGCATCACCTTAGCCTTAAACGACTGCCTCTGCAAATTATCCTGTTGAATTTTATGCGCAATTTTACTCACCAGTATATGCCTGGCTAAAGAACGATTTAAAAGTTGCGAACGCTGGCGCTGGCATTTTACCTCCAGGCCCGTAGGTAAATGTTTTAAATAAACACAGGTGGCGGTTTTATTCACATTCTGCCCCCCGGGACCGCTGGAACGGATAAAGCTCTCCACGATATCCTCTTCACGTACCCCCAAAAGGGCCATCCTTTTCTCTAACGTCAAGTTTTTTTCAACAACAATCGGCATTCAGGCTACTCCTTGGTCTCTTGATCAATATTTTTAATTAAATTATCCAAGTCTTTAATCAACGGCACAGAAAGCAACTTTAATACCGTAATCTCCTGTTTAAGCAGGCGTAACTGGCCAAGCAACCGCTTTAAAACCGTATTCCTTTTTTTCTCTGCCATAGCTTCAGGATCGCACTCCTGCCTCTGGCGAATAATTACCCCTAAATTTTTTTTAATCTCCTGAGCATCCCGGCCTTTTTCAAATATTTCTTTCTTTAAAGAAGCATAATCATCTTTATCCAAATCCTTATTATTTTTTGCTTGACGCAAAATATTAACCGACTCATAACTGGGAAGATTGGCCGGCTGAATAGAAGCGGCATATTCATTTTTTAAATATTGCGGCTCCTCTTTTTCCAGGAAATAATACGACTTAAGCAACTTCATCGCGGTTTGCTTACGGATACCAATCTCCCGGCTGACATAAATATCAAAACTAACATACCCCCACTCCTTATACATCTTATCTTTCCAGACTGAATACAAAGAACGGCCCAACTCAATCCAGGAGCATTTAAAATTTTTCGCGCTCTCTAAAATATGATAACGTAATGAATGAATATCTAAATTCTCCATTTTTGCTTCAATATTCTTAAGCGACTTTGATTTAATCTCTTCCATCCTAATTAAATCCCTTATTGGCCAAAAATAGCTTTTAGCTCTTTACCTATTCCTTTATACTGATCAATAACCGTAGCTACCTTATCCATGAGTTGCTGCGGCGACTGATTAGACAAATTCTTCATCGCCGCCTTTAATATTATCCGCTTAATCTTTTCCTGGCTTAAAGCCGGATTATCCAATAAAGTATCAATATTAAACTCTAAACTTAAATTACCTTTTAGATCAGTGAACAGATCCAAAGCATTTTTCATCAAATCTAAGTCCAACTGCTGTTCTTGCGCCTGCGCATAAACTAAATTGGAAAGGTTAAATTTAGTAATAATCTGTAAAGCATTATGTCTGGCCTTAAAAGTTGAAATTAAATCCAGCCTGGCTGAAGAAAGCTTTCTCGCGGAAATAAAATTACCGTAGTAAACAGAAAATTTCGTCACATCCAGTTCCTTAAGCTCTAATTCCGCGTCCAGGTCTTTAGCCAAATAATCCAGCCAACCACTAAAAGCAATCTTGCCAAAAGCCTCAGCCTGCTGGCTAAGCAACTCGCCGTTTACGCTGAAATTTGTCGCCAGCGATGTAATCGGCAGGGCAACTTTAGCCACTTTTATATTCAGCTTATTTATAATCACCTGAAAACCTTCCACTGATGCTTTCTTATCCGTAAAAATTATTTTACCA
>JAPLMA010000019.1 GCA_026387255.1 Candidatus Omnitrophota bacterium
TTTAGAGTATTTAACACCAGAAGAGATTGAGTTAATTTTAGATACTGCGGAATCTTTTAAAGAGGTTTCTACGCGTGAGATTAAAAAAGTTCCTGCTTTACGCGGCAAAACCGCAGTTAATTTATTCTATGAACCATCTACGCGTACCCGGGTATCTTTTGAAGTAGCCGCCAAAAGGCTTTCTGCTGACGTAATTAACATTGCCACCGAAACTTCCAGCGTACGCAAGGGGGAGACATTAATTGATACCGGTAAAAATATTCAGGCGCTTAAAGCCGACATAATTATTATGCGGCATAACTGTTCAGGCGCAGCCAATATGCTGGCGCGCTCCTTAGATATTAGCGTGGTGAACGCCGGAGACGGTTGGCATGAACACCCTACTCAAGCGCTGCTGGATATTTTCACCTTAAAAGAAAAATTGGGCAAAATAAAAGGTTTAAATGTCGCGATCGTTGGCGATATCGCGCATTCCCGGGTTGCGCGTTCAAATATTTGGGGCCTGACGAAATTAGGGGCTAATGTTACGCTCTGCGCACCGGAAATGCTGCTTCCTCCGGAGATAGAATTAACCGGGGCAAAAACGTCTAATAATCTAGATGAAGTTTTAAAAAATACCGATGCGGTGAATGTTTTAAGAATGCAGTTTGAACGCGATGAAGGCGCGGCTTTCCCCTCGCAATTAGATTATTATAAAAAGTTTGGGATAACTGAAGAAAGATTAGCTAAGGCCAAAAGAGATATTGTAGTGATGCACCCCGGGCCGATTAACCGGGGGATAGAAATGTCCAGCGAAGTTGCCGATGGCACAAATTCAGTGATTTTAGAACAGGTAACTAATGGCATTGCGGTAAGAATGGCGGTTTTATTCTTAGTCAGCCAAGCCAAGGATGCAAAAAGATGAGCCCCATTAGAAACAAGACAGAAGAGGCGCCCCACGGTTGTCTTCGACAACCTGTTTCTAACGGGGCGAGCATATTGATAAAAAACGGCAGGGTAATTGACCCGGCAAATAAAATTGATGCGGTTTTAGATATTTTAGTTGAAGATAATAAAATAGCCAAGGTGGCTAAAAACATTAAATTTGACGCCGACACTGTAATTGATGCCAGCTATAAAATAGTCGCTCCCGGAATTATTGATATGCATGTGCATTTACGCGAACCGGGAAGAGAAGATAAAGAAACCGTGGCTACGGCTACTGCCGCTGCGGCCAAGGGTGGAGTTACGACCGTGTTAGCGATGCCGAACACCCAGCCGGCGATGGATTGCTTAGAAAACATTGAGTTGTTAAAAAAGATAATTATTCAAGATGCTAAAGTTAATGTGCTGTTTTGTGCGGCGATTACCCGGGGCCGCTTAGGCCGGGAATTAACGGATATCGCAATTCTTAAAAGAGCCGGCGCATATGCTATATCCGACGATGGCTGTTCTGTAGAGAGTGACGAGTTGATGAAAGAAGCATTTAAGCAAGCAGAACAAGCCGGGCTTTTAACGATTTGCCATTCTGAAGATAAGAAACTTACGCAAAAAGGTGTAATCAATTTAGGCTTTAATTCTACGCGCTTAGGTTTACGCGGCATATCTAATGCATCAGAATATACACGAGTTAAGAGGGATATCGAATTAGCGCAGCAAGCGAATGCGGCAGTGCATATCGCGCATGTGAGTTGCCGGGAATCCGTAGAGATAATTGCTCAAGCTAAGAAAAAAGGCATTAAAGTTACCTGCGAAACTGCTCCACACTATTTTGCCCTTACCGAAGATGTGCTCTTAGAATATGACACAAATATGAAAATGAATCCGCCCTTAAGAAGCAGAGAAGATCTGGTGGCAATAAAACAAGGATTAAAAGATGGGACAATTGATGTGATCGCCTCAGACCATGCCCCGCACACCGAGAATGAAAAAGACATTGAGTTTGAACGCGCGGAATTTGGAGTAGTCGGATTAGAAACCGAGCTGTCCGTCAGTATAACCGAGCTATTAGATAAGAAAATTTTAAGTTGGTTGGAATTGATTGAAAAGTTTTGTTTAAATCCGGCAAAAATATTAGGATTAGACAAAGGAAGGTTAACTCCGGGCAGTATTGCCGATATGATTATAATTTCTGATCAAGAAACCTGGAAAGTTACTAAGCAAAATTTAATTTCTAAATCAAAAAACTCTGCTTTTCTTCAACAGTCTTTAAAGGGATTAATTGATTATACAATTTGTAATGGGAAAGTAATTTATAAAAGATAAGCATGGAATTTATCGCCGATTTTCATATTCATTCTAAATATTCACGCGCTACCAGCCCGGAGATGGATGTTGCGCATTTGGCGCAGTGGGCAAAATTAAAGGGGATCAGTTTAATGGGTACCGGTGATTTTACGCATCATTTGTGGCTCGAGGAGTTAAAACATACTTTAGAAGACTGTGGTAATGGTTTATTTAAATACGCTGATGTTTATTTTATGCTTACCGCAGAAATTAGCAGCATCTACTCTAAGGCAGGTAAAGGGTATCGTATCCACAATCTTATTTTTGCCCCTTCTTTTGCCGCGGTAGACAAAATTAATAATGCCCTGATGAGCCGGGGTGCGAATTTATCCAGCGACGGCCGGCCGATCATTGGCTTGCCTGCTGCGGAGCTGGCGCGGATGGTGTTTGATATTGATGAGAATTGCATGATTGTCCCGGGGCATATTTGGACTCCGTGGTTTAGCCTGTTTGGTTCGATGTCCGGATTTGACAGAATCGAAGATTGTTTTGAAGAACAAACATCCAAAATATTTGCCTTAGAGACTGGGTTGTCTAGCGATCCGGCAATGAATTGGAGGCTTAGCGCTTTGGACAAGTTTACACTTATTTCTAATAGTGATGCACATTCTCCGCAGAAAATCGGCCGGGAAGCAAATGTTTTTAACTGTGCATTAGATTATAAAACTATTCGGGAGATTTTAAAAACCAAAGACAAAAATCGG
>JAPLMA010000081.1 GCA_026387255.1 Candidatus Omnitrophota bacterium
AGTGCGGTAAACCCGTTACGGTTGGCGTAGTTAATCGCGTTGAAAAATTAGCTGACCGGCCGGAAGGTTATAAGCCGCAGAACGCGATCCCCTTTAAAAATTTAATTCCCCTAGATGAAATCATTGCTTCGGCTAAAGGCCTGGGTAAAGCTTCAGTAATTGTTCAGAGGGATTATCGCCTCTACCTGAGCAAATTTGGTACGGAGTTTGAAATTCTACTTAAGGCCTCTAAAGAGGAATTACTTAAGGGGCTTTCTCCTAAGGTTGCTGAGGGGGTTTTGCTGGCACGTCAGGGCAAAGTTAACATTAAACCCGGCTATGACGGTGAATATGGTATAATTTCAGTATTTGAAGAGTCTTCTGGAACTAAAAATGAGGAGCAATTAAATTTATTTTAAAGAGATAACGCCCCTGTAGCGCAATGGATAGCGCATTAGCCTCCGGAGCTAATGGTACAGGTTCGACTCCTGTCAGGGGCAGTAGATCAGAACTAAGAACTAAGAATTAAGATTAGTGGAGTAAATAATCATAAGAATAGTCAAAAATATAGCTAAAGTGGTTTAAATATACACTATTAATGGCTTATATGTAGTAAAAGTGGAGTAAAGATTATAGTTGTAATTATGGAAATAGGAGTAGTTTAATTATGAAAGCAATTTTATTTTTAGAGGATAGGAAAAGTTTTAATGCTGAAAGTGACTTTAGCGCAGAGTGTTTAGGGGAAGTAATTATTAATACTGCGGTTGTCGGGTACCAGGAGATGATTACGGATCCGGCTAATGCTGAGAAAATTTTGGTATTTACTTATCCTTTAATTGGTAATTATGGGTGTGCTTCCAAATTCAGTGAATCCACAAAAGTTTGGGTGAGCGGTATGGTGATGAAGGAAAAAAGTAAGATTTATTCTAACTGGCAGGCTAAGTCAAGTTTAGATGATTTTCTTAAAGCGCATAAAAAACCAGCAATTTATAATCTCGATACGCGCACTCTCACTGTGCATTTACGTGAGAAAGGGCCGTTAGTGGGAATTATTTCTACGTTGGAATTTGATCACAAGAAATTGTTGGATAAGATAAACAAATTTAAGCAGCAACCCATAAAAAGTTTGTTGCCTGAGGTATCCACGCAAAAATTGGTTTCTCTAGGCAAACCTAAAGGCAAGAAAGTCGCGGTTTTGGATTTAGGCGTAACAGCGGGACTAATTAAACAATTAGGAACATTAGGTTTTTCTCTTAAGGTCTTTCCTTATAATGCCAGCGCTAAGCAAATTTTAGCGATTAAACCCAAAGGCTTGGTGGTCTCTAGCGGCCCGGAAAATGATTGCGGCTTGGAAGCAGTAGCGCAGAATATCCAACCTTTAATTGGAAAACTGCCGATGCTGGGAGTAGCCACAGGAAGCCAGGTTTTAGCCATCGCTTTAGGCGCGCGACTTACGCGTTTAAAGCTCGGGCATCGCGGAGTAAATTATCCGGTCGCCAGGCCCGGTACCTTTAAAGGTGAAATTACTGTTCAGAATCACGAATATGCTATTGATAATAATTCATTGCGTAAAATAAAAGAAATAAAAGTTACTGCCCATAATTTAAACGATCATACGATTGAGGAAATCGAAAGCAAGAAATTAAAGATCATTGCTGTTGCGTATAATCCCGTAAGCGCGGGGTTTGATCAGGTTAACGCAGTATTGATAAAATTTAGTAAACTATTGGAGAAATAAAGATGCCCAGACGTAAAGATTTTAAGAAGGTTTTGATGATTGGTTCCGGGCCAATAGTTATTGGGCAGGCCTGTGAGTTTGATTATTCCGGGAGCCAGGCTTGCAAAGCATTGAGGGAAGAAGGTTATTTTACAATTTTAGTAAACTCTAATCCGGCAACGATCATGACTGATCCGGGAATGGCGGATGTGACTTATATCGAGCCTTTAAATGTCGAGGTTTTAACTAAGATTATTGCTAAGGAAAGGCCGGATGCGCTCTTGCCTACTCTCGGTGGGCAAACGGCATTAAATTTGGCTTTTTTTCTGATGAAACAGGGGGTACTTAAAAAATATAAAGTTGAATCTATCGGCGCATCAGTTGAAGCGATTGCCTGCGCTGAAGACCGTGACCTTTTTAAGCAAGCCATGCAAGAGATCGGCGTGGATATGCCTAAAAGCGGCATTGCTACTTCGGTTAAAGAGGGAATGAAGATAGGGTTGGGGATTGGTTTTCCTTTAATTTTACGGCCGGCCTATTGTTTAGGCGGGAGCGGAGGAGGGATTGCTTATAATAAAGAAGAATTGGAGAGATTATTATCTAAAGGAATTGAGACTAGCCCGGTACATCAGGTGTTGGTTGAGCAGTCAGTTATCGGCTGGAAAGAGATAGAATTTGAAGTAATGCGCGATTGCGCGGATAATGTAATTATGATCACTTCTATGGAAAATATTGATCCGATGGGGGTGCATACCGGAGATAGTATTGTGGTGGCTCCTGCTCAAACGCTTACTCCCCAGGAATACACGGATTTTGTTTATCTTTGTAAAAAAATCATTCGCCGGATTGGTATCTCCGGTGGTGGAGCGAATATTCAGTTTGGCCAAAATCCGGACAACGGAAAGATTGTGATTATCGAAGTTAACCCCCGGCTTTCGCGTTCTTCAGCTCTGGCTTCTAAAGCCACAGGATTTCCGATTGCTCGGGTAGCGACCAAATTAGCTATCGGTTTAACTTTACCGGAAGTGATGAATCAGGTTACCGGTAAAACTACCTCATTTTTTGAGCCGACAATCGATTACTGTGTATTTAAAATTTGCCGGTTTACTTTTGAAAAATTTCCTCATGCTGAAAAGGTATTAAATACTTCAATGAAAGCGGTAGGAGAGGCAATGTCTATCGGTAGAAATTTTAAAGAGGCTTTGCAAAAAGGAATGCGTTCGTTAGAAACCAAACGTTTTGGCTTTGGCGCGGATGGTAGGGATAAAATTACTGATCTTATGCTTAAAGATCCAGACGTTCTTTTAATTAAACAAATTAAAGATAAGATTCGTATCCCGAATGATGATCGGTTATTTTACTTAAGGTACGCGTTAAAAGCAGGTTTAACGGTGGATGAAATTTTCGCGCTTAGCCATATTGATCGTTGGTTTTTACAAAATATGAAACAATTGGTTGAGCTAGAGGATAAAATTAGAGAGCAGAGAAACAAGTCGGTAGACGATGATCTACAGATACCGGTGGAATTATTAGCGCAAGCTAAAGCGGATGGATTTAGCGATGTCCAACTGGCTTTTCTTTTGAATACTAAGGAGGCAAAGGTGAAACAGTTACGTAAAAAAAGCAACGTAAAAACTGTATATAAGTTAGTGGATACTTGCGCCGGAGAATTTAATGCGCGGCAGCCATATTTTTATTCAACCCAAGAGACTAAAGATGAAGCCCGCTCAAGCAAGAATAAAAAAGTGGTAATCTTAGGTGGTGGGCCGAATAGAATCGGCCAAGGCATTGAGTTTGATTATTGTTGCTGCCATGCTGCTTACGCGCTTAATGAAGAAGGGGTAGAGAGCATTATGGTTAATTGTAACCCGGAGACGGTTTCCACGGATTATGATACTTCCGATCGGCTTTATTTTGAACCGTTGACCTTTGAAGATATCATGAATATTATTGAAGTGGAGAAACCTTTGGGCGTGATTGTGCAATTCGGTGGGCAAACACCGATTAATCTCGCGGTGGCTTTGCGTCAGGCGGGAGTAAATATTTTAGGCACCAGTTCTGAAAGTATTGATATTGCCGAAGACCGTAAGCGCTTTAAACAGATGATTGATAAGCTGGGGCTTTTGCAGCCAAACAGTGGAACGGTTTTTACTTTCGCTGAGGCGAAAAAAGTGGCCAATGAGATTGGTTATCCGGTATTAGTCAGGCCGTCGTATGTTTTAGGCGGCCGGGCAATGGAGATTGTTTATGAGCAAGAGTTATTGGAAAAATTTATCCTGGAAGCGGCTGAGGTTTCCGGAGAGCATCCGATATTGATCGATAAATTCTTAGAAGACGCGATTGAGGTGGATGTGGATTTAATCGGAGACGGTGAAACTTTTGTCATTGGCGGGATTATGGAACATATCGAGCAGGCCGGAGTGCATTCCGGGGACGCGGCGATGTCTCTACCGACATATACGCTCGGCCCGGATATTTTGAAAAAACTAAGAGAGGCTTCCTATAGGTTAGCTAAAGAGTTGAATATTATTGGCTTAATGAATGTGCAGTACGCAGTCAAAGACGCGAAGGTCTATGTATTAGAGGTTAATCCGCGCGCCTCCCGTACTGTGCCTTTAGTCTCTAAAGTTATCGGAGTCCCCTTAGCTAAACTAGCGACTAAAGTAATGTTGGGCAAGAAACTTAAGGATCTGGGTTTTACCGACGAAGTAATTCCGCCGTATGTGGCGGTGAAAGAATCTGTATTTCCTTTTAACCGTTTCCCGGGGGTCGATGTAATGTTGGGTCCGGAGATGAAATCCACCGGCGAAGTTATGGGAATTGATATGGATTTTGCCAGCGCTTATATTAAAAGTCAAATTGCCGCCGGACAAAATGTTCCTAAAAGCGGCAATGTTTTTATTTCGGTGCATGACCGGGATAAAAGAGACATCGTGTCTATCGCGAAAAAACTAAAAGATTTGGGATTTAAAATTTTTGCTTCCAGCGGCACAGCGTCAGTTTTAGAAAAAAATAATATATCCGCTAAGGTGTTGCCTAAAATTAATGAGGGCCGGCCGAATATTCTGGACCTGATGAAGGACGGTAAGATCCAGATGGTGATTAATACTCCTTCCGGTAGAATACCGCGTCAGGATGAAGTAAAAATCCGCTCCCAGGTTATTCTTTATAATATACCTTATACCACCACGATTTTTGGAGCGCAGGCCACGGTTAATGGCATTGAGATGTTGATTAAAAAAGACTTAAGTGTGAAATCATTACAAGAGTACCATAAAATGAAATGTAAAAAGGTAAAAATAGACTAACCCCCGATGCCAGAATTGCCCGAAGTTGAGACAATCAAAAATGATCTGTGTAAGACAGTTTGTGGCAAGAAGATTGTCCGGGTGCTGATACATAATCCCAAGGTGATCCGCCAGCCTGCTCCGGCAGTATTTAAGAAGTCTCTGGAGGGGCGGAGTATTAAGCGAATTTTGCGTCGGGGAAAGCTGTTGATTTTAGAATTATCTAACGGTAAATTTTTAACGGTACATTTCAAAATGACCGGACAACTTGTGCTGCGACAATCTCCTTCTGCCCCCAAGAAGTTATTGGCTGCTGTGGCACCAGGTAAAAACATCTGTCGGGTAACTTTCTGCCTTAGTTCCGGCATGACTTTGGATTTTAATGATCAGCGTTTATTTGGAGAATTGCGTTTGATTGATGATTGGAAAAAGTTAAAATTTATCCAGTCGCTCGGCCCGGAACCATTTGATTTGACTTTTGCGGATTTTAAAGATATGCTTTTTAAAAGAAAAACTGAAATTAAGCCTTTACTGCTGGACCAGACATTTATTTCCGGAATTGGTAATATTTATGCCGCGGAAATTTTATTTCGCGCTAAAATTAATCCTCAAAGTTCGGCGCGGAGTTTAGTGAATAAGGACCAACTCGCTCTTTATAAAGAAATACAAAAAGTATTAACCAGCGCCATTAAGCACGGGGGATCTTCGGTAGATGATTATGTGCGAGTTTCCGGAGAAAATGGGGACTACGCGCGTTTCCATCAGGTTTATGGGCGGCAAGGTAAACATTGTTTTGCCTGCGCAGGTTTAATTCAGAGGATTGCGCAAGGAGGAAGAGGCACATATTTTTGCCCCCGGTGTCAACCCGGTTATCTTTCGCGTTTATCAGAATTAGAAAAGGAAAGAAAAAAGTGAAAAAGCGTCTCAAGGTTAACGGGATAATCATGGGTTTTTCGGCTTTGGTGATTGTGTTTTTTCCAAAATTTTTTTTACGGATTTATTCCGGCAGTATTCAGGAAAAGATCTTAGAGGTTTTGGGTTTTACGTTTATTTTATTGGGACAAATTATTCGAGTTTCCGCGCGAGGGTATAAAGCCGAGCATTCTTTGGATAGCCGGGCATTAATCCAGGGCGGGCCCTATCAGGTGGTACGCAATCCGATGTATTTGGGGATATTTTTAATTGGCTTGGGGGTAGTCTTGGCGGTATTCCGGTGGTGGGCAGCTGTAGTTTTTGCCGTAGTTTTTATCATGCGCTATATTTTACTTATTTATCAGGA
>JAPLMA010000098.1 GCA_026387255.1 Candidatus Omnitrophota bacterium
CTATCAGGTGGTACGCAATCCGATGTATTTGGGGATATTTTTAATTGGCTTGGGGGTAGTCTTGGCGGTATTCCGGTGGTGGGCAGCTGTAGTTTTTGCCGTAGTTTTTATCATGCGCTATATTTTACTTATTTATCAGGAAGAAAAAAAGTTGCGCCTAATGTTTCCGCAGGCCTATCCGGAGTATTGCCGCAAAGTCCCCCGGCTTTTTCCCGCATTATCCAGTATTATTAAGTTGGAAATTAGCGAATATTTGCCGATCAGGATAAGCTGGTTTAAAAAAGAAATTGGTTCGATCATAACGCTACTTTTACTTACTTTGATAGTATGGTCTTGGGAGAAGATTACTCAAGAAGGAATGGGGGGTTATTTTCAACAATCCGCGTGGATATTTTTGATATTTATTTTATTTACAGTTTTTGTATTTTTGCTTAATAACCGGCGATCTAAATAAGATAAAAATGGCGCAAATTAAAGTTAAAATAATTTCTAATAGCAGGGTGAGCGGGAATTATCGGCATTTAGAATTTGAGTCTGGTTTAATCGCTAAACATGCTATTGCCGGGCAATTTGTAAATATCAAAGTGGTCGATGGCTGGGAGCCGCTGTTAAGAAGGCCACTCAGTATTCATTCGGTTAAGGGGCAAAAAGTTAAAGTTATTTATGAAATTCTCGGGAAAGGCACGCAGATTTTATCGACCAGGAAACCAGGTGAATTTTTAGATATCCTTGGCCCCTTGGGTAACGGATTTAATTCTCTATCACCTAACACCCATCACCTAACACCTATTCTGATTGCCGGGGGGATTGGGGTTGCGCCTCTGGTTTTTTTGGCGGAAAAGTTAAAATTAAGTAAGCCCTTAGTTTTAATTGGAGCTATGTCCAAGAAACAGATTCTTTGTCTGCAGGAATTTAAGGCTTTGGGTTGCACGGTTGAATTAGCTACTGATGATGGTTCTGTTGGGTTTAAGGGTCGGGTTACGGATTTGTTAAGAATTGTTTTGGAACAGACCCCATTAGAAACAAGACAGAAGAGCCGCTCCGCGGTTACCTCCGGCAACCTGTTTCTAACGGGGCAAGCTAAGCGAGTAGAATTATTTTCTTGCGGACCGCATCCAATGTTAAAAGCAGTTGCTCAGATTGCTGGTGAGCATAAAATTAATGCGCAGCTTTCTTTAGAGGAGCATATGGCTTGCGGGATAGGAGCTTGTTTAGGCTGCGTGGTGGCGACTAAATCCGGCTATAAAACTGTTTGTAAAGATGGCCCGGTTTTTTCTAGCGAGGAACTAGTATGGTAAAACAGATGAAGCCAAATTTAAATGTAAAAATAGGGAATTTAGATTTGAAAAATCCGGTCATGGTGGCCTCGGGGACCTTTGGTTATGCGCGGGAGTTTGAGGATTTTATGGATTTAAAAAAATTGGGCGCGATTGTTACTAAAACAATTACGCTTAAGGCGCGTCAAGGAAATCTTACCCCGCGTACCTGTGAAACCCCTGCTGGCATGCTTAATTCTATCGGCCTGGAGAATCCGGGTATTGATAAATTTATTCAGGAGAAACTTCCTTTCTTGCGGAAACTAGGTATTCCGGTGATTGTCAGTATTGCCGCCGAGGAAACTCCGAATGAATTTGCTATTTTAGTTAAAAGATTGGATCAAATTTCCGAAGTATCCGCGATGGAATTAAATATCTCCTGTCCTAACCTACAGAAGAATAAACTGATTTCTCAGGATGTCAAGGATACCTTAGAATTAGTCAGCGTAGTACGCAAACTTACGTCAAAATGTTTAATTGCTAAATTGTCGCCGAGTGTGACTTCGATTACGCAGATCGCTTTGGCTGCGCAGAGTGGGGGTGCGGATGCAGTAGCCTTAATTAATACGCTGGGGGGTATGAGTATTGATGTGCATAAACGCACTCCTAAATTAGGCGCTTGGGTGGGCGGTTTAAGCGGCCCGGCAATCAGGCCAATAGCGGTGAAGATGGTTTGGGAGGCGTATAATAAGATTAAGATTCCCATTATTGGTATGGGTGGTATAATGGACACCGAAAGTGCTTTAGAATTTTTTATTGCCGGAGCCACGGCGATCAGTGTGGGAACAGCAAATTTTATTAATCCTCAAACTAGCCAAGAGATAATTACTGGTTTAGAGCAGTATATGCTAAAAAACAATATGCAGAATTTAAGTGCCCTTACCGGAAGATTAAAAGCATGCAAAGCTTAAACAAGGCTCAGATCATACTCGCCTTAGATGTAGATACGTTCAAAGAGGCCAAGGATTTTGTGGATAAGCTTTATCCTAAAATCAAGATTTTTAAAGTAGGAAGCCATCTTTTTACTGCTTACGGGCCTAAAATTATTGAGTTGCTGCATAAAAAAGGCGCGCAAGTTTTTTTGGATCTCAAATATTTTGATATTCCGAATACCGTGGCTAGCGCGGTAGCCGCAGCGGTAGAACTTAAGGTAAAGATGCTTACTTTACATATCTCCGGCGGCCAAGAAATGCTAGGGGCAGCAGTATCTGCGGCCAGTCGTCAAGCAAAAGCTCTTAAAATAACTAGGCCCTTGCTGATTGGGGTTACAGTTTTAACCAGCCAAATGGCTAAAGCCGGGGAAGTTTTAGCTTTAGCCAAACAAGGCCTCGCCAGCGGGTTGGATGGCGTGGTTTGTTCTGCACAGGAAGCATTAGTTTTACGGCGGAAAATAAAAAAGAATTTTGTAATGGTTACTCCGGGAATTAGGCCGGATAATTCGGGTAAGGATGATCAGAAAAGAACAGCAACAGTGAGTGAGGCAATTAAGGCCGGAAGTAATTTTTTAGTCATTGGCCGGCCGATTTTAAAAGCGGCTGACCCGGAATTACAAACAGAAGAACTATTAGGAGAATTATATGGCGCAGGAAGTTAAAGATTTAATCGCTAAGATTCAGCAGGAAGGAATTCAGGTAGCCCAAACGCAAGCTGCGCAAATAAAAGCGCAAGCTGATGGCGTAGCTTTAAAAATAATTTCAGAGGCAAAAATCCAGGCTCAAAAAATTATTGAGCAGGCAAATAATCAGGCAAAAAAGTTAGATGATTCTACCCAGGCTGTTTTAAAACAGGCGGGCCGGGATCTATTGATCAGTTTAAGGCAAGAGATTATCTCTATGCTGGATCGGTTAATTAAGTTGGATCTGCGGCAGGCTTTGCCGGCCGAAGAATTATCGGAAATCATCGCTGCTTTAATTAAAAATGCCCCGCTTTCTTTAGGGAGTCAGATCGTTGTTTCTTTAAATAAACTTGATCAGGATAAGTTAGAGCAAGGGTTTTTAAAGCAGCTGATCCAGGCAACCAAGAAAGAAATAATTTTAAAATCTGCGGAGGGGATTGATAGTGGTTTTGTGATTAGCTTTGATGCTGGTAAGTCTATTTTTGATTTTAGCGGCCAAGCCCTGAGTGATTATATCTCTGGCTGCCTCAGGCCGCAATTAAGCAAAATTTTGGACTCCAAATAAATGTCCGCTTATTATACATATTTGATCTCTAGTTTACCGATGCTTAATTTTTTCGCGAGAGCGCCATTTAGTTTAGAAGATTTTTTTACCAAATGTAAGAATTTAATACCGGAAAAAGAATTCGAAATTTTGCGCAGTGTTTGCGGGCAAGATAGCTATTCTTTAGGTATTCAGAATATTGATAGCTTAAGGCAATGGGCTAATTTCGAGATCGCCCTGCGAAATGAATTGGTGCGCGCCAGAGCTGGCCGTAAAAAAATTGATCCTTTAAAATTCCTGCGTTTTCCGGATTCAGCGCAGGCTGAAATTAGCCATCTGGCGATGATTGCTTATCGTAGTACTTCAATATTGGAAGCGGAAAAGGTTTTGGATCAGGGTAGATGGAATTTTCTGGAGGCTTTAAGTTTTGGCCATTATTTTGATTTTGATTGTTTATTAGTTTATGGGTTGAAACTTAAAATTTTAGAGCGTTGGGAGAAAATACAAAAAGCAGATAAGGAACATTTATTGAACGCAGTAGTTTAAAAAATAAATTTACTATGGAAAAAATAAGAATCGGGCAAGTAATTAAAGTTAATGCCAATATGGTTACGGTTGAGGTTGCCGGGCAAATCATCCAAAATGAGGTAGCTTATATTGTTCATGGACAGGAGCGCTTAAAAGCCGAAGTGATTCGTGTGCGCCAAAACCGGGCGGAGATGCAGGTTTATGAAAGCACTCAGGGTTTAAAGGCGGGAGATGTTGTGGAGCTGAGCGGCGAACTTTTGTCCGTAGAGCTTGGCCCTGGATTACTCGGTCAGATCTTTGATGGTTTGCAGAATCCTCTTCCGGCATTAGCTGAAAAATGTGGTTTTTTTCTCAAAAGGGGAGTTTATCTTGAAGCCTTGCCCGACGAAACGCAGTGGGATTTTACGCCGCTGGTGGAGCCGGGGAAAAAGGTTTTGGCAGGCAGTTGGTTAGGTTTTGTGCCGGAGAAAATTTTTAAACATTATATTATGGTTCCTTTTGCGCTGGGTGGTAGCTTAGAAGTGGTAAACATCGCTACACCGGGCAAGTATAATTTAAAACAGGTAATTGCCCAACTTAGAGATAGTGTCGGAGGATTGCACGATGTCTTTTTGCAGCAGATCTGGCCGGTAAAGATACCCATCCAAGCCTATGCGGAAAAATTAAGGCCGACTGAGCCATTAGTTACAAAAATGCGCCTGATTGATTCATTATTTCCGGTTAACCGCGGGGGAACTTATTGTATTCCCGTTGTGGAAACATTAAAAACTTTTCCCGAATTATTAGATCCGCGTACGCATAAGCCTTTAATTGATCGCACGGTCATTATTTGTAATACCAGTTCTATGCCGGTGGCTGCCCGTGAATCCAGTGTTTATACGGCAGTAACCATCGCGGAATATTATCGCCAGATGGGGTTAAATATTTTATTGCTGGCTGATTCGACTTCGCGTTGGGCGCAGGCGATGCGCGAAATGAGCGGCCGCCTGGAAGAGATTCCGGGAGAAGAAGCTTTTCCGGCATATTTGGAATCCCGGATTGCTTCTTTTTATGAGCGCGCCGGAGTAGTCAGGTTGCAGACAGGCGCGACCGGCTCAGTAACGATTGGTGGAGCGGTAAGCCCGGCCGGAGGGAACTTTGAAGAACCAGTGACTCAGGCCACCCTCAAAGTTGTGGGTGCTTTTCATGGGCTTTCCCGCGAACGTTCAGATGCCAGAAAATATCCGGCCATTGATCCATTGATCAGCTGGAGTAAATACACGGGCTTCGTTAATCCTGAATACAAAGAAAAATGCCATTCTATTTTGCAGCGCAGTAACGAAATTGCCCAAATGATGAAAGTTATCGGAGAAGAAGGGACCTCCTTGAAGGATTATATTGAATATCTTAAGGGAGATTTTTTTGATTTTGTTTATTTACAACAAAATGCTTTTGACTTGATAGATGAGGCGACCTCCAAAGAAAGGCAGATTTATCTGCTGGAATTTATTTGCGCGATATTAGATGCGCAATATAACTTGGAAGATAAGGCCAGCGCCCTGCATTTTTTTCAAAGTTTACGTCAGCTTATGCGTACCTGGAATTCTGCTGAATATAATAGTAGTGAGTTTAAAACAATTGAATCTCAGATTTCAATGTTTTTAGAAACTAAATTGATGAAGAAAGATAGATAATTATGCAAAAAGCCTATACGAATATTATTCAAATTGCCGGTGACGTGATTACGGTGGAAGCCGAAGGAGTAGGTTATTTAGATATTGCCCAAATTACTACCCGTCGTGGCGTATCCTTAGCTCAGGTGATTCGTATCGATTCTAAAAAAATATCTTTACAGGTTTTTGCGGGGACCCGCGGTATCGCTACAGGCGATAAAGTAAGATTTTTAGGTTATCCCATGCGCGTGGCTACCGGTGAGAATTTGCTGGGCCGTATATTTAACGGTAGCGGCGTGCCTTTAGATCATGGTCCGGTTCTTTCTGACGGCCTGATTGATATCGGCGCCCCATCGGTAAATCCGGTTAAGCGAATCATCCCGCATAAAATTATCCGCACAGGAATTCCGATGATTGATGTTTTTAATTCACTTGTCGAATCGCAGAAGTTGCCGATTTTTTCAATCGCCGGAGAGCCTTACAATGAACTCCTGGCGCGTATCGCCATCCAGGCAGAAGTGGATATTATTATTGTCGGAGGGATGGGTTTAAAATATGATGACTATCTTTTCTTTAAAGAGACCTTAAATGCGCACGGCGCGCTTTCCCGCTGCATATTTTTTATCCACACGGCAAGTGACCCGACTGTAGAATGTTTACTGGTGCCGGATATTAGCCTGGCCGTGGCAGAGGATTTTGCCTTAAAGGGTAAGCGGGTGTTAGTTTTATTAACGGATATGACCAATTTTGCTGATTCCTTAAAAGAAATCTCAATTACCATGGAACAGGTTCCTTCCAACCGCGGATATCCGGGTGATCTTTATAGCCAACTTGCCGCCAGATACGAGAAAGCAGTTGATTTCCAAGGCGCTGGTTCAATTACGATTCTTTCTGCGACGACGATGCCCGGAGACGACGTTACGCATCCGGTCCCGGATAACACCGGATATATTACTGAAGGGCAATTTTATTTAAAAGCCGGGGTGATTGAGCCTTTTGGATCATTAAGCCGTTTAAAACAGCAGGTAAACGGAAAAACTCGAGCCGACCATCGTACGATCATGGACACGATGATCCAGCTTTTTGCCAGTTACCGGGAGACTCTGGAGAAACAATCTATGGGTTTTCAGATGAGCGCCTGGGACGAGAAGCTGCTTAAATACGGCGAGCTTTTTGAAAAAAATATGATGTCGCTTAAAGTAAATATCCCCCTGGAAAAAGCCCTGGATTTAGGTTGGCAGATTCTTAGTGATTGTTTTACTTCCGAGGAAACCGGAATAAAACTTTCCATTGTCCAACAGTTCTGGCCGAAAAAATAATGGCAAAGATCAAGCTTACCAAAGGCGAATTAAAGAGGCAGCGTGACGCTTTAAAGCAATTTGCGCGTTACCTGCCTACTTTACAATTAAAGAAACAACAGTTGCAATTAGAAATTCTGCAGCAAAATACAACCCTCCAGGATATAAAACAAGTGCTCATTAAAAAAAGACAGGCAATCTATTCCTGGGCCGGCTTACTTGCTGAGCCGCAGGTAGAGATTAAGCTGTTCGTAAAATCAGAAAAGATAATTACTCATCTAAAAAACATCGCCGGTGTTGATATTCCGGTATTTGACCGGTTAGAATTTGGCGAAAAAGATTATGATTTATTTCTGATGCCTTTATGGCTGGATACAGCGATCACAGCCCTAAGAGAAGTAATTGTTTTGAATAAAGAGATTTTAACGCGTCAGGAAGGCGTGAATATTTTACGCCAAGAGCTGCGCATTACTACGCAAAGGGTGAATCTTTTTGAGAAAGTGAAAATTCCGCTGGCTGAGGAAAATATCCGGTTGATTAAGATTTATATCGGCGATCAGATGGCGAATGCCGTAGGGCGCAGTAAAATTGCTAAAAGAAAGATTGAAGATTTAATTTTAGAAGAGGCGATAGCATGATTGTGGCGATGAAAAAAGTTTTTCTACTCTTGCGGCAAACCCAAGCTCAAGCCGCTTTAGAGGATCTGCGTACATTGGGATTGGTGCATGTTGAACATGAGAATATTCCCAGTGGAGTTGAACTCAGCCAGATCAATGAAGAATTAAATTTGATTGAACAGTCCAGGTCTATTTTATCGACGATTAGCCAAAAACAATCGGTAAAATCTGCCGCTTTAGGTCAAGAAGGCTGGATGAGTGTTTGTCGGCACATCGTGGATTTACAAAAAAGATATGACCAACTCAGGGAATATTCGGTAACTTTAAATGGTTGGATAGATTTATGGGAAGATTGGGGCGATTTTGATCCCCAAGAAGTAATCGCACTTCAACAAAAGGACGTTCATTTAAAATTTTACCAGATTCCTAAGAATCAGATTAAAATTTTACCACCGGGATTAATATTAAAAATAATTTCTTCACAAGACGCATTGTTAAATTGTCTAGTTATTGGCTCGGCAAATACCGAGCTCAATTTTAAGAAATTAGAGTTACCTAAATTATCGTTATCTCAAATGAAAAATCGGCTCAGCGAGGATATTAAGATTATGCAGGAGATTAAAGAAGAGTTAGCGAGTCATCTTTTTTATCAAAATGACCTTATCGCCACCGAGGAGTCTCTTCTAAGCCAAAAAGATTTTTATGCTGTTTTAAGAGGCATGGGCCAGTCCGGAGAGATCGTTTATTTAAAAGGCTATATTCCGGTTGACACAGAAGAGAGATTGGTTAAGCAGGCGAAACAGAATGGTTGGGGAATTTTGACACTTCAGCCCAGCGAGGAAGATTCTGTGCCAACCTTAATCCGGAATCCGGTTTGGATTAAACTTATCCAACCGGTATTAAAGCTATTGGAGCTTGTCCCTGGGTATAATGAACTAGATGTTAGCCCGTTATTCCTTATTTTTTTCAGTTTATTCTTTGGTATGATTATCGGTGACGCCGGATATGGCCTGCTTTATCTTATGCTTACTTTCATCGTCCATAAAAAAATGGGCACGAAGATTAAAGATAAGACGCCAATATTTCTCTTTTATGTCTTAAGTTCTTGCGCTATTATATGGGGAGTTATTTCAGGAACATTTTTTGGCCAAGGATGGCTGGCTAGCCTGGGGATTAAACCGCTGGTGCCGTCACTTAATAATATTAATTTTGTGCAGGCTTTATGTTTTTTGATCGGAGCAGTGCATTTGACTATTGCACATTCCTGGAGGTTGGCTCTTAAACTGCCTTCTTTGGTGGCATTTGCAGATTTAGGGTGGATTAGTATAATTTGGGCGGCTTTTTTCCTAGCCAAAAATTTACTTTTGGGTGACCAATTTCCGCTCTTTGGTAAATGGCTAATTTATGGCGGGATAACCTTGGTAGTATTATTTACTAGCCCCCAGCGTAATATTTTAAAATGTATAGGTCAGGGATTAGCGGCGATAGCTTTAGGATTGGTGAATAATTTTACTGACGTAGTTTCTTATGTGCGTCTTTTTGCCGTAGGGCTTGCCGGAGTGGCGATTGCCGACGCTTTTAATGTTATGGCTTTTGGTTCAGCCAAGGCGGGTGTGGGAGCGGTTATCGGCGGAATATTGATTTTGATCGCCGGACACGGCTTGAATTTTATTTTAGGTCCCATGTCAGTATTGGTACACGGCGTGCGTCTTAATGTTTTAGAATTTTGTAGTCACGCCAATGTTTCCTGGAGTGGATTTGCGTACAAGCCGTTTACAAAAATAAAAACTAAGGGAGGATAATTAATATGGAAATAGGGGCTTTGATGCAGTTTAAGGATTTGGGGCTAGGATTAGTGCTTGGGCTTTCAGCTTTAGGTTCTGGTGCCGGTGCAGGAGTAGCTGGAATGGCAGCAATCGGTGCCTGGAAAAAGAATTTTAATCAAAATAAAAATGCTTCTTTTCTACTTGTGGCTTTGGTGGCTGCTCCCCTGACCCAGACGCTTTACGGTAACATCGTAATGACCAAGATGATTGAACTAGCTAATCAAGGCCATTATCTTTGGGGTATCGGAGCTTTTAGTGGCGCGGCTATAGGTTTATCAGCATACTGGCAGGGTCGGTGCGCTGCTTGCGCCTGCGATGCTATGGGTGAAACTGGTAAAGGATTTGGTAATTATTTGGCAATCTTAGGTATGACCGAAACTGTTGCTATTTTGGTTATGGTGTTTACTTTAATTATTTTAGGAAAATTATCCGGGGCATAAATTTGCCCCCTCGGCCTGTGCCTCGGGGTCAAATTTTGCTGCGCAAAATTTGAGGGCGATTAGCTCAGTTGGTTAGAGCATCTGCTTTACACGCAGAGGGTCAGGGGTTCAAGTCCTCTATCGCCCATTAAGTCAGAATTAAGCTAACTTTTTACAGTAGGGGAGGTTTAAACCTCCCCTACTGTAATTGATAATTAGCAAAAGTTGGCAGAGTTTGTTATAGTGTCTTGAGAAAGAAAACATTGAAGTTATTAAAATTTTGAGTACAATACTATCTAATCTCTGAATCTTAGTTCTTAGATTTTAATTTTTAGTTCTGCATTATTGGGGTCGTAGCTTAGCCTGGCTTAAAGCGCCTCCCTGTCACGGAGGAGATCGCGAGTCCGAATCTCGTCGGCCCCGCCAATTTAGAACATAAAGGGAACGGTTCTATTTTTCTAACGTCATTCCCGCGAAAGTGGGAATCTAAGAACAGATCCCCGCTTGCGCGGGGATGACAAATAAAAAAATAGAACCGTTCCCCTTATTTTAATCAATTTCTGATTTACCTTGAGTTTTCCTTTCTTGAGTGTTATCATAGCTTTAAGTTTCTTCCTAAAGACAGTTTGATTAAAGTTAAGGTAATGTCCAAAAGAATT
>JAPLMA010000058.1 GCA_026387255.1 Candidatus Omnitrophota bacterium
TGCACAGGTAAAGGCAATGATCAGGTCAGGTTGGAGGTTGCCGTAGGCATACTTGATCCAAGATTAGAGATTATTGCTCCGGTGAGGGAGTGGGAATTTAAATCACGGGAAGAAGAGATTGAATATGCGTTAAAATACAATATCCCGATTGATGTAACCAAGAAGAAGCCTTATAGTATTGATCGCAATATTTGGGGAATAAGTATTGAGGCGGGTGTCCTGGAGAATTTGGAGCAGGAACCACCGGAAGATGCTTATATGATTACCAAGAGCGCAACACAGTCTGTTAGTTATCCGCGGTATATTGAGATTGCTTTTTCTCGAGGCGTACCGGTTAAAATTGACGGTAAAATATTTAAAATTAAGAATTTGATTAATTATCTTAATGAAGTAGGCGGACAGTTTGGAGTGGGCAGAAGCGATATGGTGGAAAATAGATTGGTTGGGATTAAATCCCGGGAAATTTATGAGGCTCCGGCGGCCACGATTCTCTATGCTGCGCATAAGGAATTAGAAGCCTTGGTGTTAGATCGGGAGCTGACGCATTTTAAGGAAATTATTAGCCTGAAGTACGCGGAGTTGGTTTATTATGGTTTGTGGTTTTCGGCTTTAAAAGACGCCTTGGATGGCTTTGTGCATAAAACTCAAAAGTTCGTCAGCGGTACCATCAAATTGAGATTATCTAAAGGTACTTGCGTTGCCGTGGGGAGGAAATCCGCGAATTCTCTTTATAAAAAAGAATTAAGTACATATGGCAAAGAAGATAAATTCGACCAGAAATTAGCAGAAGGATTTATTAAGTTATGGGGTATGCCCCATAAAAGATAGCTATGTTTAAGCGGGCACCCAAGCCACCCGCTTAATCAATAATTTTCTGTAATTATTCATAGGGAGAAGAAATGGCAAAAAAATTATGGGGTACAAGATTTAGTAAAATTACGCACGCGCTTACGGATAAATTCACTTCTTCCATAGCTTTTGATCAGAGACTGGCTAAATATGATATTTTAGGCAGTCTCGCTCATGCTAAGATGCTCGGTAAACAGAAGATTATCCCGCAAAAAGACGCTCAAGCGATTATTAAAGGCTTAAATATAATACTCAAAGATGTGCAAAGCGGTAAGTTTGAATTTGATCTGGATGCTGAAGATATCCATTCAAATATCCAGGAATTGCTGGTTAAGAAAATTGGAGATGCAGCTTTTAAATTGCACACTGCGCGGAGCCGCAATGATCAGGTGGCTTTGGATATTCGGATGTATTTAAAAAGCGAGATTAATGATCTGGTTGAGAATATCGTTGGACTGCAAAAATCCATATTAAAATTTGCTAAATCCAGCGCGCAGGTAATTATTCCCGGCTATACACATCTACAGATTGCTCAAGCCGTACTGATGAGTCATCACTTATTAAGTTATCTGGAGGGTTTAGAAAGGGATAAAACTCGACTTAAAGATGCTAAAAAACGAATCGATGCGATGCCTTTGGGTGCTTGCGCATTTTCCGGAACGAGTTTACCTATTGATCGGGAGTTCGTCAGGAAAGAATTGGGTTTTGCAACCCTGACTGCTAACAGTATTGATAGCGTTAGTGACCGGGATTTTATTCTTGAAGTGCTGGCCGCGCTGACGATACTCTCTGTGCATTTATCAAGGATTGCCGAGGATTTAATTCTCTGGAGTACAAATGAATTTAATTTTATTGATATCGATTTTTCTTTTTGCACCGGCTCAAGTATCATGCCGCATAAAAAGAATCCCGATATTTTAGAATTGATCCGGGGGTCAGTTGGCAAAATCCATGGTGACCTATCTAGCGTGATGATTTTAATGAAAGGGCTGCCGTCATCTTATAATCGGGATTTGCAACTGGATAAGCCGCCGCTTTTTGATGCCGTAGATACGATGAAAGATATTTTAGAGATTTTTATGGCGCTTTTTGGAAATATCGTAATTGAAAAAGAAGCCATTATTAGTAAGGTTCGTGATGAGTCTTTGTTTTCAGTGGATATCGTAGAATATCTGATTAAGAAGGGCATCTCTTACCGGAAAGCACATGATATTGTTGGTAGGATGGTAATTGATTGTTTGGATAAGGGTAAAAAGATATCGAGCTTATCAAATGAACAGCTCAAAAAGTATTCGCATAAATTAACCCCGGATATCAGAAATATCCTGAATGCCCAGTCTTCGGTAACTTTAAAATTATCTTACGGGAGTACAAATCCCAAGTTGGTCGCTAAGCAGCTAGATAAATGGAGCAGGCGATTGTAGACAGTGTATGTAACTGTTTGTAGTGGACTGATTTATAAAACAAATGCATGAATTTAAATATAGGAATAATCAGCTTTATTGCGAGAATGTTTTAGTTGGGAGGCTGGCTAAAACGTTTGGTACCCCGCTTTATATCTATAGTTATCATACGCTGATTGATCACTATTTAAAGTTAAAATCTGCATTTTCTAAAATTAATCCGCTGATTTGCTATTCGGTAAAAGCAAATTCTAATCTTTCAATATTAAAAGCTTTGATTGCCAAAGGCGCCGGGTTAGATATTGTTTCTGGTGGGGAGTTATTTCGTGCCCAAAAAGCCGCTTGTCCTGCGGGAAAAATAGTCTATGCTTCAGTTGGTAAAACGGATAAAGAAATCTTTGCGGCGATTAGTAAAGGTATATTGTTTTTTAATGTGGAGTCTTTAGCGGAGTTAAAAAATATTAACCGGATTGCCCGGGGTTTAAATAAAATTACGCGCGTCGCCATCCGGATTAACCCGGATGTGGAGGCCAAAACACATAAATATATCTCGACCGGTAAGTTGACGAATAAATTCGGGATTGATTTGGATAGTGCTTATAAAATTTTACTGCTGCGGACAAAATTCAGGAATTTAAATATTTGCGGCTTACATATTCATATCGGTTCGCAGATTACCCAGAGTGCGCCGTTTGTGGAGGCAATAAAAAAGGTTTCTAATTTTATTCAGCGTTTGAAAGTCAAGGGTATTGTGTTGGAGTATTTAAATATTGGAGGGGGTTTGGGAATTATTTATGATCATGAGGCTCCCCAAACCGCTCAGCTTTACGCTGATGAAATTATTCCGCTTTTGAAAAAAACCGGGCTTAAAATCATTATGGAGCCGGGTAGGTTTATTGTGGGCAATGCCGGAATTCTGGTAGTAAAAGTTCTTTATATTAAACATACGCCGAAAAAAAAGTTTATTATTGTTGATGGCGGGATGAATGATTTGATTCGTCCGGCATTATATTGCGCCTATCATAATATCTGGCCTTTGGTAAAAAACGCAAAAGTTGAGAAAGCTGATGTTGTGGGCCCCATATGTGAAAGTGGTGATTTTTTAGCCAAGGAACGTTTAATGGCCAAAGTTAAGGAAGGGGATTATTTGGCGGTAATGAGCACCGGCGCGTATGGATTTAGTATGTCCAGTAACTATAATTCACGCCCACGAGCCGCTGAGGTGATGGTAGCTAAAGATAAAGTGCTGGTGATTAGAAAAAGAGAATCTTGCGAAGATCTTATACGGAACGAGATAATTTAATTTATAGTCATTGTGAGCCACGCCTGCCTGTCGGCAGGCAAGAAGTGGCGAAGCAATCTATAAAAAAGAAATAGAATGAAAAAACTTAAGTTTACTAAAATGGTTGGTTCCGGAAATGATTTTATTATCATTAAAGGTAAACCTGTCGGGAATTTGCCCAGATTAGCTAAAACACTATGTGATAGAAAGTTTGGTATTGGTGCGGATGGTATGCTTTTATTGGATAAGTGTAAGGATACGGATTTGAGCATGCGTATTTTTAATGCCGATGGTTCAGAAGCAGAAATGTGCGGAAATGGGGCACGCTGCGCTGCTTTTTTTAGCGGTCGGCCAAAAGCTAGGCTACGTACTGCTGCTGGAGTTATCAACGTTGAAGTTCACGGCAATCAGGTAAAAATTCAACTTACTGCTCCCAAAGATATAAAATTAGATATTCCTTTAATCGTAAACGGAAGATCACTTAATGTAAATTTTATTAATACTGGTGTTCCGCATGTGGTAATTTTTGTAAGCGGAATTGACGACATTGATTTAAAATCTATCGGCCGCAGTATAAGGAGGCATCGAAAATTTTCACCACGGGGAACAAATGTTAATTTTGTCCAAGAAAAAGGAAAAAATTTCATTCAAATCCGTACTTATGAAAGAGGGGTTGAGGATGAGACTTTGGCCTGCGGAACAGGAAGTACAGCGGCGGCCTTAATTTTTGCTTTAAAAAACAATTTGGACAATTTAGTCAAGGTCCAGACGCAAAGCGGTGAGACCTTGAAAATTACTTTCCAGAAGGAAAATGGTGAATTTAGAAAGGTTTGGCTGGAAGGCAGCGTAGAAATAGTTTACAAAGGAGAATGCTATGTTTAAGGGCTCAATTGTGGCCATTGTTACGCCTTTTTCCGCCGTAGGCGGATCCGCCTCCGGTGGAAAGAATTCCGTAATTGATGAAAAAAAATTGCGTGAGTTAATTGATTTTCAGATTAACCACGGTTCAAGCGGTATTGTGCCCTGCGGAACAACCGGAGAATCCGCGACTCTGAATTTTGATGAGCATGAGTCGGTAATTCAGATTACTATTGATCAAGTTAAAAAAAGGGTTCCGGTAATTGCCGGAACAGGTTCAAACTCAACTCAGGAAGCGATTATGCTTACGCAACAGGCCGCGAAGGCGGGTGCGGATGCTTCTCTACAGGTTAGTCCATACTACAATCGTCCTACGCAGAAGGGTTTATATGAGCATTTTAAAGCCATTGCCCATTCCGTTAAGATTCCGATTATTCTCTATAATATTGCCGGCCGCACCGGAGTGAATATTGAGCCTGAGACGATTGCCAAACTAGCGAAAGATTGTAAGAACATCGTCGCGGTGAAAGAGGCTTCCGGAAGCTTGGATCAGATGTCGCGCATCAGGCAACTTTGTCCAAAAGAATTTGATTTAATTTCCGGTGATGATGGTTTAACCTTGCCGGTATTAAGTATCGGTGGTATCGGTATAATTTCCGTGGTTGCCAATATTGTGCCGGCGGATGTGGCAAATTTAGTTTTAGCTTTTACCAAAGGTGATTTTAATAAAGCTAAAGCATTGCATTATAAGTTATTGCCTTTAATCAAAGCGGTATTTTTGGAGACTAATCCTATCCCGATTAAAACCGCGATGGGTTTATTGGGGATGTGTGATCCAGAGTTACGTTTGCCGATGTGTGGTATGTCAGAGGATAACTTAGAGAAACTAAAGAAAGCGTTAAGGGATTATGGCCTTTTAAAATGAAAAACTAGGGGACGGTTCTATTTTTTATTATTTTTAAAATTTAAAAAAATAGAACCGTCCCCATGATTCTAGTCTTGGAGGAAAAGATGATAAAATTGGGAATTACTGGTGCTTGCGGGAAAATGGGCAGGCGTATTTATGAGTTTGCCGGGTTGGATAAAGATTTTGAAGTTGCTCTGGCCCTGGAAAAGAAAGGCACACCTTTAATTGGCAGGGATTTGGGTAGGATAAAAGTTTCATCCAATTTAGATGGTCTATTCTTGGTTGACGTATTAGTTGATTTTACTTTACCGGAAGCAGTGGATACACACCTGGATTATGTGGCTAAATATAAAAAAGCCCTTGTCTTGGGGACTACGGGTTTAACTGATGCGCAGAAAAGCAAAGTAGAAGAGATTGCTAAAATCGTCCCGGTAGTTTTTACTCCGAACATGTCCGTAGGGATGAATGTTTTATTTTCTATGCTACCGGAGATGGCGAAAAGATTGGGGCCGGATTATAGCATAGAGATTGTAGAAGCGCATCATAAAGCTAAAAAAGACGCTCCCAGCGGTACCGCTAAAAAATTAGCTGAAGTTATCAGCCAAGTTACTAAAAAGAATGTTCCGATACATTCTATCCGCCTGGGAGATATCTTTGGCGATCATGAGATAGTTTTCTGCGGGAATTCCGAGCGGATCCAGATTAAGCATCAGGCGCATTCGCGCGATTTATTTGTGGTGGGAGCTTTAAAGGCCGTTAAATGGATTTTTGGAAAACCGGCTGGTCTATATTCTATGCAGGATGTCTTGAAATAGCAATAGTTTCCCGATTGAACCGGAAACTGTTTCGCAGCTAATCGGGAAAAGGGGGCAGGGAGTTAGTTATGTTTAAGTTATCTAAAAAAGTTCAGGCATTACCGCCGTATCTATTTCTAGAAATTGATAAAGCTAAGCGTAAAGCGCGCGGCGAAGGTAGGGATATTATTGATTTAGGGATTGGTGACCCGGATCAACCTACTCCTAAATTTATTATTGACTGCTTAAGCCAGGCAGCGCTGGATCCGGCTAATCACCGCTATACTTTAGACCAGGGGATGCCGGTATTGCGTAACGCCATTGGAGATTGGTATAAACGCAGGTTTAATGTTAATTTAAATCCGGAAGCTGAAGTTTTGCCATTGATCGGTTCAAAAGAAGGTATAGCACATTTTCCTTTGGCTTTTTTAGACCCCGGGGATATTTCTTTAGTTCCGGATCCCTGTTATCCACCTTATAAAGGTGGAACAATATTAGCCGGTGGCGCGCCATATCTTATGCCTTTGGTGGCAGCAAATTCTTTCCTGCCGGATTTAAAGAAAATTCCGCTATCGGCGCGTAAGAAAGCCAAAATTATATTTATCAACTATCCAAATAATCCTACCAGTGCCTGTGCCAGTGATGATTTTTATACTGAACTCATTGAATTCGCGACTAAAAATAAGCTGATCATTATTTCGGATTTAGCTTATTCTGAGATAGCCTACGACGGATATAAACCGCGCAGCCTTCTGGAATTCCCTGGTTCCAGAGAAGTCGTCATCGAGTTTCATTCTTTATCCAAAACTTATAATATGACCGGTTGGCGTATTGGATGGGCTTGTGGTAATGCGCAATTAGTTGCCGCTTTAGCTAAAGTAAAGAGTAATATTGATTCCGGGATTTTTTCGGCAATTCAGTTAGCCGGAGTGGCTGCCTTGCAGGGCGAGCAGGATTATTTAAAAAATATGTGTGTGCTTTATCAGCAAAGGCGGGATATTTTAGTCCAAGGGCTTAATGTTTTAGGTTTAAACGCCGTTAAACCCAAAGCAACATTTTATGTATGGATAAAAATTCCTGCGCAGGCAGATGCAATAAGTTTTGCGGCGCGACTCTTAAAAGAAGCTAATATTGTGGTTACTCCCGGAGTAGGATTTGGCCAACACGGCCAAGGCTATATTCGCATGGCCTTAACTGTTTCTGAGGCCAGGATTAAAGAGGCTTTGGGGCGTTTAAAAAAAATCTCCTAATGGTTATTTGTTATCTTGGCGTTGGCTCAAATTTGGGCAATCGCAGAAAGAATATAAAATTGGCAGTTAAATTAATCGGGGCTTTGAAAGACACCAAAATAATTAAAGCATCAAAGTTGTTTGCATCTTTGCCTTGCGGCGGGCCGGCTGGGCAACTCAATTATTTAAACGCCGCTTTAAGTATTAGTACTAATTTCTCCCCTTTAGGTTTATTAAAAAAATTAAAAAAAATTGAAAATGAATTAGGCCGGATTCCTTCTGTGCGTTTTGGCCCCCGGGTTATAGATTTAGATATATTACTCTATGGGGATAGGTCTATTCGAAATAAGGTTTTAACTGTTCCTCATCCGAGAATGTTTAATCGTGATTTTGTGATTAAGCCATTAACTGAGGTTTTATGAAAGTTATCCGCGATCCAGGAAGATTAAATAAACTACTAAATGGGCCGCGCCGTAGCGCCAGGAGTATTGGTTTTGTTCCGACCATGGGTGCTTTACATTTTGGGCATTTAAGTTTAATTAAACAGGCTCGTCAAGACAATAAGATCGTGGTGGTGAGCATATTTGTTAATCCTGCGCAATTTGGGCCGAAAGAAGATTTAAATACTTATCCCTGTACACTTAGAAATGATTTTGCGCTATGCCGTAAAGCGGGAGTGGATTTAGTTTTTTTACCGGATTCCAAGGTTATGTATCTGGAAGGTTTTAGCAGTTTTGTTAATGTGGAAAAATTAAGCGATATGCTTTGTGGTGTTACTCGGCCGGGACATTTCCGCGGAGTTGCTACGGTGATGGCCAAGCTGCTTAATATTGTTGCACCGAGCGTGCTTTATTTAGGGCAGAAAGATGCGCAGCAGGCGGTAATCATCAAGAAAATGGTTCGGGATTTGAATTTTCCGGTTAAGGTAAAAGTCATGCCTACGGTACGGGAAAAAAGCGGTTTGGCGATGAGTTCGAGAAATTCATATTTAAATGAAGGGCAAAAACTCAAGGCTCTAGTTTTATCCAAAGCTTTATGTTTGGCAAAATCTTTAATTGATCATGGCCAGCGTGATGCTAGTAGGATTATTCAGAGGATGAAAGAGCTGATTGGCAGAAAGAAACAAGTTATAATTGATTATATTGCCATTGTCGATTTAGAAGAACTTAAAGTAATCAAAAAGATAAATCGAAACTGTATGATTTGTTTGGCAGTAAAAATTGGTAAGGTAAGGCTTATCGACAACGCGTTTATCCACAAGGTAGCGGACGTTTAAACGTCCGCTACTTTGTGGATAAATGATTAATTATGATGACAAGTAAGCGTAAGCTTAAAATTGGTATTGTCGGTTGTGGGGCGATCGGTAGCTCTTTGGCAAACGAGATCGTTACGGGTTTGCGTAATTCTGCCTGTTTAGTCGCTCTTTATGATATTAGGTTAGAAAAGTCAAAATTACTTTCTTGGCAGTTAGCCAAAAGTTCTAATTTTTGTGTCGCTAATTTGGAGACTTTAATTAAAAAGTCTGATCTGGTAATTGAGTCTTCTTGCGCTAAAGCCGCCTGGGAGATTGTTCGAAAATCTTTATCCAACGGCCGTAAAGTGATGGTAATGAGTGTAGGTGGGATGGTTGCGCATCTGGATCAGCTATTTGTTTTAGCCGCAAAGCATAACGCGCAAGTGTACTTTCCCAGCGGAGCTATTTCGGGTATTGATGCTTTAAAAGCGGCAAATATTGACGGAGTGCGCAGGGTAGTTTTGACTACGCGCAAGCATCCGGATGCATTTAAGGGAGTGGATTATGTTATAAAAAAATTCAAACTTACGGGTTTAAAGAAAGATAAGGTCTTATTTGCCGGTACTGCAGCGCAGGCGGTAAAATATTTCCCGCAGAATATTAATGTGGCTGCAGTTTTAGGGTTAGCGGGCATTGGCATGCATAAAACAAAAGTGCGTATAATCGCTAGTCCCGCTGTGCGCAAAAATATCCATGAAATTTTAATTGAATCTAAAGCCGCTAAGATCTTCACGCGTACCGAGAATATCCTGCATCCGCAGAATCCCAAAACTTCTTATTTGGCGGTACTCTCGGCAATTGCGACTTTAAAGCAAATTTTACAGCCGGTTAAGATAGGAACATGAGTTAATGATAAATTCTAAATCCGAAATTCTAAACTCTAAACAAACTTTAAACTCGAAACTAAAACATTGCTTTTGGAATTTCGGATTTAGGATTTGTTTAGGATTTAGGGTTTGAGGAAGGCATTTAAATTGAAAAAGAAAGGGGGTGAATCAAAAAATGGCAGATAAAGTACTGAAGGTGGGAATAAAGAGGGAAAAAGGTTATCTCTACTATATTGACAAGCAGGGTGACGTATCTTGCGCCAAAATGGCAAGAGGTGCGAAAAAAGGAGGTAGCCCCAAGAAGGTAGAGAAATGTGGTATCAAGAGAAAAGTCGGATACCTTTATTTCTTGGATAAAAAGGGTGATGTCTCTTGCGCCAAGATGAAAAGAGGCGGTAAGAAGAAAAAGAAGTAAATTGGTGTTATAAAAAAGTAATGCCCCTGTATAAATCAATAGATTATTGAATGTGCAGGGGCTTACTTTTTTGCTATAATGTAAAAAAGCAAAGTAGTTTTTAGTAATTTTGTCCAAGGAGTTAAATGAAAAGCGAAAATATCATTATCCGCGGAGCCCGAGAGCACAATCTTAAAAATATTAATTTGGTTCTGCCGCGCAATAAATTGATTGTCGTAACTGGTTTATCCGGATCAGGTAAGTCCAGCTTGGCGTTTGATACGATTTATGCTGAAGGTCAACGCAGATTCGTGGAAAGTCTTTCCAGCTATGCCCGTCAATTCTTAGAACAGCTGCAGAAACCAGACATAGATTTTATATCCGGATTGTCTCCGGCCATCGCCATCCAGCAGCGTTCTGCCGGTGCTAATCCCCGTTCAACGGTTGCCACGCAAACTGAAATTTATGATTATTTAAGGCTGTTATTTGCCAGAATAGGTAAAGTTTATTGCTATAAATGCGGACAACCCATCCAAAGTCAGAGCGCTCAAGAAATCGTCCAGACAATTATAAATGCTTATACTAATAACGATATACAGATATTGGCTCCTTTAATTCAGGGGAAAAAAGGCCAGCATAGGGATATTTTTCTACAGATGCAGAAATCCGGATTTGTACGCACCAGAGTTGATGGGAAAATTTATGAGCTTCCCGCAAGTATAAAATTAGCTAAATATAAAACTCACAATATTGAAGTAGTTGTTGACCGTTTAATGATTAAGCCGCAGGTGCTTAAGCGGCTTACGGATTCAATTGAGACTGCGCTTAAAGTCGGCTCGGGAACAATTATCATTAGTGCGGGGGTAGCTAAAGATTCAATTTTTAGTGAGCAATATGCCTGCTTAAATTGCGGCATAAGCTATGCCCAAATCCAGCCGCGCAATTTTTCATTTAATTCTCCTTACGGGGCATGTAGCGAATGTAATGGTTTAGGCACTAAGTTTGAATTCGATCCGGATTTAATCATTCCGGATAAAACCAAAAGCATTAATGGCGGAGCCCTTGCTCCGTGGAAACGCGGCGGCCGGGGCTATATCCTTTATTATCGCTGGCTTATTCGAGAGTTAAGTTACCGCTTAAAGTTTGATTTGGATACTCCTTTTAAAAAATTATCTAAATATGTGCAAAAGGCAATTTTTTATGGGACGCGGGAAGTTATCGGTAATAAGCCTTTTGAAGGGATTATTCCGCACCTGGAAAGATTATTTCACCAGACCGATAGTGATTACTTAAAAGAAGAGATCAGCAAGTTTATGTCTACACTTGCTTGCCCGGTATGTAAAGGGGCCAGGCTTAAACTCGAGAGTTTATCGGTGAGGATCAATCAAAAAAATATTTGTCAAATTACAGCGCTGTCCATAAAAGAAGCGTTGGGTTTCTTTTCGGAGTTGGCGTTAACCGAAAAAGAAAAATTAGTCAGCTATCAGGCGTTAAAAGAGATAACCCAAAAGTTAAAATTTTGTGTGAATGTGGGTTTAGATTATCTGGCTTTAGACCGTAAAAGCGCCACTCTATCCGGAGGAGAGGCGCAGCGGATTCGCCTGGCTACTCAGGTAGGTTCGGGTTTAGTCGGGGTTTTGTATTGTTTAGATGAACCGAGTATTGGTTTGCATCAGCGGGATAACGAAAAGTTGCTGGCGACTTTAAAGGCATTACGCAACCTGGGCAACACTTTGGTGGTTGTGGAGCATGATGCGGCTACTATTTTGGCTGCGGATTATGTTGTAGATTTAGGGCCGGGAGCCGGTAGGCATGGAGGAGAGGTTATCTTTTCCGGAAAGCAAGAGGAGCTTTTAAAAAACCAAGATTCCTTGACGGCAAAATATTTGCGTAAAGAACTTTGCATACCGACACCGGTTAATCGGCGTAACTGGCGTTTGAATAAATATATTGAACTTAAAGGTGCCAGCGAGCATAACCTCAAAGGTATTGATTTGCGTTTTCCTCTAGGTACGTTTATCTGTGTTACCGGAGTATCCGGATCAGGTAAATCTACCTTAATCAGCGATATTCTTTATCCGGCTTTAGCCCAGCGGATCTATAGATCCAAAGAAAAACCCGGCGTTTTTAAATCCATCAGTGGTATTCAAGAGATTGATCAAGTAATTGTGGTTGATCAATCGCCGATTGGCAGGACTCCGCGTTCTAATCCGGTAACTTATACTGGAGTATTTGGCCAGATCAGAGACATATTTACTCAGCTTCCCCAAGCACGCCTGCGGGGCTATAAACCAGGGAGATTTTCATTTAATGTTAAGGGAGGGCGTTGCGAGGCCTGCGCAGGCGATGGAATAAAAAAGATCCAAATGCATTTTCTTCCTGATGTTTATGTAAAATGCGATTTGTGTAAGGGCTTGAGATTTAATCAGGCGACTTTAGAGGTAAAATATAAAGGTAAATCCATTGCTGATGTTTTAAGCTTAACGGTAGAAGAGGCCCTGGAGCTTTTTAACAATATACCTAAGATAAAAAATACCCTGGGATATTTGTTTGATGTAGGATTAGGTTATCTTCAGCTTGGTCAAAGCGCGACTACTCTTTCCGGGGGAGAGGCGCAAAGAGTGAAACTTTCTTCAGAATTATGTAAACGTTCAAGCGGCAGGACGTTTTATTTGTTAGATGAGCCGACTACGGGCTTACATTTTGCAGATGTGGCTAGGTTGATCGCGGTGCTGCAAAGATTGGTTGATCGTAAAAATACGGTGGTCGTGGTAGAGCATAATCTTGAAGTAATTAAATGCGCAGATTATATTATTGATTTAGGCCCTGAGGGCGGAGATCGAGGCGGGGAGGTAGTTGCTGTCGGTAGCCCGGAAGAATTAATCAAAATCAATAGATCTTATACTGCTAAATTCCTTAAAGAAGTTTTGATTAATAAATGAAGATAAAAATTGTCGATATATCAATATTAAGCAAGCTCCGAGTCTTAGCTCAGGGTGTTTTGGTATTGATTTTGACTATATTTTTTATTTCTGGGGCTATAGCTGAGGAGGATCCTAAGGAAACTGAACTGCTTTTTATGGCTAAGAAGGCATATGAAGACGGGTTCTATGAAGTTAGCCTAGGGATGCTGGAGCGATTTCAAAATAATTATAAAGATTCAGCTAAGTTCTCGCAGGCAACTCTGCTGGTTGCAGAGTGCTATTTTTATCAGAGTCGCTACCTGGAGGCATTAAATATTTTTGAGGCTCTAAGTAATAACCCGCAGGCAAATAGCCTTAAGGATGAGCTTTATTTTTGGATGGGTGAGGTATATTTCAAGGGTAATAATTTCCAAAAGGCAGTCTTGTTTTATCAGAAACTAATCGATAATTTTCCTCAATCATCATACCTTCCGGCGGCATATTATTCTTTAGGTTGGTCATTTTCCCAGATCGGTAAATTTAATCAAGCCATAGAAGCCTTTAAGAGTTTGATGGGAAAGTTTCCCCAGGAGCCTCAAAGTAAGGATGCCGCCTTCAAATTAATTGAATGCCTGTATAATCTTAAAGAATATTCTGAATTAAAGGCCAGGATTAAGCCTGTCTTTAAGCTTTTTAGTTCCGATACATTACGTTTGCCTTATTTATATTTCTATTTAGCAGAGTCGGAATATTATTTGGACAACTTTGACCAAGCAGTTAAAAATTATCTTAAATCAGCGCAAGCTTTTAAAGAGCCAAAAGTTCAGGCTTTAGCCAAGCTGGGTTTAGGTTGGAGCTATCTGAAGCTGACAAAATATAAAGAGGCCGAGGATGTATTGGCGGATATAAATTCAAGTAGTCTAGATAAAAAAAGTTTAGAAATTCTTTTGTTGGGTCAGGCCTTGTTAATGTCTGCGACTAACCGGGTTTATGAATCCAAGAAGTTATATGAGCAGTTGATTAATATAAGTACTGATCCTTTGATATTTCTCCAGGCTTATTTGGGTAAAGCGGATGCTTATTATAATTTAGCCGAATACGCCCAGGCAATAAATGTTTATAAGGAGGGACTGGATAAGATTAATCAAGTAGGGCTCCCGGGGAGCTCAGCGACAGAATTAATTGATAAATTGCGTTATAATTTGGGGTTAGCTTATATTAAGCAGGGGCAGATTAATTTGAGTGTGGATGTTTTTAATAGTATTGCTGAAAAAGAAAATAGTCAGGCCATAAAGATCGATTTGCTTTTTAAAATTAGCCAGGCTTACGCAGAGGCGGATGAGTTTCTAAAGGCAGAAGAAATTTACGCAAAAATTTTAAAATTATATCCGGATGCTTCTTTCGCTGATTATGTTCAATATCAGTTGGCTTCTCTGCAGCTTAAAAGATCAGATTACGTTAAAGCGATTGCTTCCTTTAGTTCTATGCTAAAGAAATATCCACAGTCTAAACTCTTACCGGATGCGCTGTATGCTCTAGGCACAGCGTATCTTCAGCAGGCAGATTATACTAGGAGTTGTGAAATTTTCGTAAAGTTCCAGGATGAATTTAAGGATAACCCATTACGTGCCCAAGCTTTATATATGCTGGGGACATCGTTTGTTAGTTTAGGAAAGTTTAATGAAGCACTCAGTGTTTTTAAGGATATCTCTAAACTGGATTATTTAGATATCGAATTGCTACAAAAGGTTGAATATGAGATTGCAGATTGTTATTATAAAATAGGCCAGGAAAACGAGGCGGTTAGCCGGTTTAAGCTCTTGAGAGCTAAGTATCCTAATTCTAAACTTACCCCGGATATTATGTGGTGGTTGGGCCAGTATTATTACCGGAGTAATGATTTAAATCTTGCGCGTAGGTATTTTGGTTCCTTAACTCAAGATTTTCCGGATAGCCAATTGATTGCGGATGCGTTTTATGCAATAGGCTTAACTTTTAGTGATGAGAATAAATTCGATGCTGCCGTGGATAATTTTAGAATGGCAATTAAATTTGGCAGAGTTGATTTAAGAGTTCAAGCGGTAGTGGTTTTAGTGGATATTTATAGCCGAGAAGGAAAGCCCCAAGAAGCGTTGAAGCTATATAATGAAATAGTTAAGGATACCCCGGGTTTAGATAAATTACTCTTTTCTCGGATTGCCCAAGCTTATTATAAAGTTGGAAATTATGCAGAGGCAAAAGGATTCTATTCTAAGAGCCTTGGGGTGGCTGCTCCTGGGGAGATTGCGAATATTCGGTTTAATTTAGCGGAAGTGCTTGAAGCTAATTCAGAGTCTGAGGAGGCAATCCAACAGTATCTTTTGGCGGCTGATCTTTATACCCAGACTCCACAGTTATTTGTACGTCCCCTTTTACGTGTCGCTAAGCTTTATGAAGATAAAGAAAATTTTAAGGAAGCGTTGAAGATTTATGAACGGATTATCCAGAAAGCGCCTTCTGTATTAGAGGCGGGGTATGTTCAGGAGAGGATTGATTGGATCAAAGAAAATGTAAAAATGAATCATTACCGTAGGTAACAGGCATGCCTGTTACCTACGGGGGTTGAAATACAAAAGGTCATCAAGAAAGTAGTTGACTTATTCTTGAATGTTTATAAAATGAATCAAATGGAGGGATGGCTATGATTATTGAGATAGGTATAACTGCTGGTGAAATTTGGCATTTTTTGGATCAAAAAGGAGAGGTTAGCTTGCAGGATTTAATTAAGGGTATTGACCGTGCTCCTGAGAATATTTTGATGAGTTTGGGCTGGCTTGCTCGTGAAGGCCATGTTGTTTTAATACAAGTAAATAATGACTACCGGATTTATTTAAGAAAAGATGCCTAAGCGCGATATAAAGGGAATGATACTTCTTATTGTTATCGGGGTAATCATAGTGGTGGTAATTTTATCTACTGCTATATTGAGAATAATTGCTAATCAATTGCGTTTAACTCATCATCAGGTAAGCCGGATTCAAGCTCAGTATGCAGCTAAGGCGGGGGTTGTTTATGCGTTGGAAAGGCTGCGTAGAAATGAGGTAGGTTGGACTGGGAGCGGAAAATATGTAAAGACAATGTGCAAGAGCGGTTGCGATATCAATGAGATTAGCCTACCTGACTCAATTCAGCAAGTAGATATTACTGTATACGATCGTGCAACAGGAATTTCTGGCGCCAGGAAAGTAAGCGCCAAAGCCACTTATACCTACACACCGTAATAAATCAATTAAATAAACTATTATAATGTAAGTAAGTTTATGATATTACTGCATGCTTAAATATGCATTGTGGTACGTCGCTGCTAACCTTGCTGAGTAAGTATAAGTAAGAATATATAAAAAAACACTTGACAAAATAAGCTGGTTATGTTTTAATTAAAACCACAGTAGTTAATAGCTAAAGAAAGTAATACCTATGTCAAGACTGATTGATATTGATGAATTGGCGGATTATTTAAAATTAAAGAAGCAGACTATTTATAACTGGCTTAATCAGCGTAAGATTTCCGGGATTAAGATGGGGGGAGTCTGGAGGTTTGACCGTAAGGATATTGATAATTGGTTGAAATCTAAGAAGCGTGAATCGACTACGCCGAACACGCCGACTTAAGGGAGAGAGCTCATGAATTCTTTAGGTATATATTTTGGGACTAAGGATATCAATCTGGTGGAAACGAGCGGTAAGAAGATTTTGAATAATATTCGCTTGCCGCATCCTAAGCTGGAAATATCCGGACTAGAAGAGAAGGTACCCGCGGATGTAAAAATAATGGCTTTGCTTAAAGATGCTTTCCGCAGTTACCGTATAAATGCGAATGAAGCTACTTTTTGTATTTCCGGACAGGATCTGGTTATTCGTACTTTTGAAATCCCGCTGCTTCCGCAAAGTGAATTAAAGAGCGCGGTCAGCTTTGAGGCGAAAAAATATATACCCTTTAAACTTGAGGATCTGGATTATGATTTTCAGGTGTCTTTTAATAAGAAGAATAAAACAAGTTTGGTTCTTTTTGTCGGGATAAAAAAGGAAATTTTAGCTAATTATATTTCTTTTGCTAAGCAACTTAACCTTAAAATTAATTCCTTAGAGTATTCAGCTTTTAGCGTTTTACGTTTCTTGAAACTTTCAGGTTTACCTGATGCCGGCGTAATTGCCAGCCTTTGTTTCGATTCAAAAAATGGAGACGAAGCAAACTTTACAGTTTTTGAAAACGAATTTTCTTTATTTACCCGTGATTTTGATTTTACGCAAGAGCCAGCAGGATTTGAACAAACTGCTGAATTAGATTTGATTGGGCAACAAGATAAATTATTAAAAGAAGTCCGGATTTCTTTTGATTACTATAATCGTAAGTTTCCGGATAAACAGGTAAAAAATATTTATGTTGTTTCGGATAAAGAAAGTCATCCGGAATTAAAATCTTTTTTTGCGGAATCCTCAATCCCATTTAAATTTATCGAGATGCAAAAGGTTTTAGGTAAAACTACCAGCTACTCTTCAATTTTGATTAAAAGTTTTGCCGCGGCTTTATTTAAGTCTGTAGCTCTTAAGATTAAAATAAATCTAATTGGTTCAAGGCTTAAAGTTGCTCGTACGGCTGCGGGTAATCCCCTGGCTTTACTGGATGGAATCAAATTAGATTTAAGGTATATTTTTCTCGGTGTTGTCGTCTGCGTAGCTGTTTTTGGCAACGGATTAATGCGTACGCAAGCCACGCAGCAGGAGCTGACGGCGATTAAAAATAAGCGCGTAAAAATTAGCACCGATCTTGCTAGTGATAATGTCGAAGAATTAACTGGCATAAGCTCTAAATATGAGGAAAAAATTGCGGCTTTAGATAATTTAGTGAAAAATCAGATGTACGTTACGCCTTTATTGAGCACTATTCCCCGCGCTTTGCCAAAAGGGGTGTGGTTAGAATCTTTCAGTCTTAGTCGAAACAAGGGTGTGCCTATGGAACTGGTCCTTAATGTAGGAGTTTACCTTGAGGATAGCGATCAAGAGTTTGAGTCGGTAAATATTTTTCTTACAAATTTAAAAAAAGACCCGGTATTTTCCAGGTATTTTAAAGAAATTACTATAGGCTTTATTGATCGACAGAATTTGCAGAATAAAAATACGGCGGTTTTTAAAATTATCTGCAAGAATCTTCCGGAGAAAAAATAGCATGGTAAATTATGATCTTATTGAACGAAATAAAAATAAAATTCTAAATTTTGGCGTAATTATTTTAGCATTAATCATAGCGCTTCAGTTTTATAAATTTGCTAATAACCGGGTAGCGGCATTGATCCAACAGCAAAATAATGAGTTGGAGAAGAATAAGGTTATTGAAAGGATTGCTGGCCTTGAGAAAAAGGCAGAAGGATATCAAAAAGTGTTTGTTAAGCGAGATTTAGCTTCGGTGATGGACACAATATCTGCTATTGCTAAAGATGCTTCAGTTAAGATTGTTTCCGTAAAACCTTACGCTGGGGAGGCAGTTGATAACTACTCTAGCTCCTCATTTCTCATCACGCTGAATGCGTCTAGTTATCATGCTTTGGGTAATTTTATCAGTAAAATTGAAAATCATAATGATATTTATTTGGTTAGCGAGATTAGTATTAATTCTACAGCGGCTAATATAGATACATCAGGAGATAATGTTGATTTAGGGGTGAATTTAAAAATTAACACTATATCTTACTTATAAATGACAAACCGATCAGGCAAGTTAATATTATTTGTTTTTTTTCTAAGCGCGGCAATTGATTTAAAGTTTATTGCTTTGGCAGAAGAAACTACAATTGATGGGAAGATAACGCGTATTGAACAGAAGTTTATTACTGCAGGAGAAGCAAATACCGTCGAAGGAATAATTGCGCGTCCGGTTATGGAATATGAATCTGATAAATTACGCGATCCTTTTGAAAGATATTTAGTAAAAGAAGTGCCCAAGGAACTCCCGCAGGAGATTACAGATTCAGCAAAGCCGAAATTGGATCTTAGTAAACTAAAAGTGCAAGGAATAATTTGGGGGGTTAAGACCCCTCAGGCGATTATTAATGCTAAAGTTTTGACGGTTGGTGATTTAATTGAGGGTGCTAAAATCTTGAAAATAGAGAAAAAAGGAGTTACTTTAGGTTTTAATGGGGAGATATTTGATTTAGCCGTTCCTGGGCAAAGTTCAGTTCAGGCAGAAGAAATCCAGGTAAAATAATTTTCCCTGCGCGGGAGTTTGAGGGGTAATTTTCCCCCCAGCGCCGGAAGATGAGGGAGAAATGAGGAGGAATAAATGAAAAAAATATTTGTAACTAGCGTAGCTATCTTTTCCTTAATGTTTGTTTTTATTTCGCGGTTAAGTGCAGAACAACAGTTTCCACTTGCCGAGGGACAGACTAGTATTTCTATGGATTTTAAAGATGCCGGACTGAAAGATGTTTTAAAGATATTTTCTATACAAGCGGGAATGAATTTTATCGCCTCCGAAGCGGTACAAGATAGAAAGATTACTCTTTATCTAGACAAAGTCCCCTTAAGTCAGGCAATGGATAAAATTTTTAGCGCGAATAACCTCTCCTATGAACTAGACAAAGAAGCCAATATTTTTGTAGTTAAAGAATGGGGAAAGATGGAGACGGAGACAGTGACTAAAGTTTTTTATTTAAAAAACGCTACGGTTTCTTCTGCCGCTTTAAAAGAGGAATTATCTAAAAAACTAGGTTCGAGTAACGCTAGCACTAGCACCAGCACTAGCACTAGCGATAGCACTAGCTCTCGGAGCAGGTTCAAAGAGGAGAGTGAAAGTGGGATTACCAGCGCGGTTAAAAAATTACTTTCTGCTGCTCCGGTTGGTTCATTAGTTGAAGATTTCCGGACGAACAGTATTATTGTTACGGATACTCCGATGAAAATGAAAGTGATTAGCCAGGTAATTGCATCATTGGATGTGTCCGTACCGCAGGTAATGCTGGAGGTGGAAATGTTGGATGTGAGTAAGGATGCGGTAGATAAAGTAGGATTTGAGTTCGGCGATACGCCTTTTACAGCGATACTTACCGGTGCGGCTGCTTCCACGGGTTTTCCTTATGGTGCCTGGAGTAAGATTATAGACCCGGGTAAAGGTTCATTATCGATTAATCCATCCGGTAGTACTTATGATATGCAGTTGGATTTTATGAGGACACAAACTGATACAAAATTTTTAGCCAGGCCGAAACTGCTTACTTTGAATAATGAGACTGCGGAGATATCGGTTACTAAGGATGAAATTGTGGGTCGGGAAGATACTACCACCTTCAGCGATAGCGGCTCTCCTACCACTACTAGTGTGTATAAGAGATCAACCGAATTAGTGCTGTCTAGTGAAGGAACGGGTATTTTTCTTAAGGTAACTCCACAGGTAAATCTGGATACCAACGAGATCACGATGGTGATAAACCCAAAATCAAGTGTCTCTAGTCTAAGTTCTTTAAGTGCGGTGGGTAATCCGCAGTCAGATATTGAGGTAAGAAGTACAAAATCTATTGTTAAGGTTAAAGATGGAGAAACCGTAATTTTAGGCGGGCTTATTCATCAAGATAAAATTATCGAAATAAAAAAGTTGCCCATCTTAGGAGATATTCCTTTTTTAGGTGTGTTCTTTAGGCATAAAAATCAAAGCGTTGGGTTGGAACGCGAATTAATAATTTTTATTACTCCGCGCATTGTTAGGGATAAGGCGGATGTCAAGTTGGCGGGAGTTCAGAATATCCAACTGCCAATTAGAGAACAAGGTGTGGCCGTAGGCTCAAACCGTGATTATCTTATTAATTCTAATATGAATAAGTTCGATAAGAGCATTAATGGCAAAAGATAATTATTTAAGGCTGGGTGAATTTTTAATCCGGGAAGGTATTATTACTGCTAGCCAGCTGGAAAAAGCGATTACCGCGCAAAGGCAGGAAGGCGGGCGTTTAGGCGAAGTATTGATTAGATTAGGCATAGTTAAAGAAGAGCAGATACTGGCGGCCTTAGGTAAGCAGCTAAATATGCCTTATTTTTCACTGGGGACAGGAATGCTCAAGCCGGCAATGGATCAGGGCTTAGAGAATCTTATTCCCCATGAATTTGCCTTTAAGAATACTGTTTTGCCTCTTTCGCGCATGCTGAGGTCTTTAACGGTTGCCTTAGCAGACCCTTTGGATATCCTCCTTATTGACAGCCTTAGAAAATTAACCGGTAGTGAAATTAATCCAGTAATTGCTACACGGCCGGATATTCTTAAGGCAATTGAAGAGTTTTATGGTAAATCTTCAATGCTTAAGGATGCCGTTGATTCTAGCTATGATATAGATTCTTCGCTCGCCCAGAGAAGTGAGGATATGGGGCAAGAGCTTAGCTTGGATAAGTTGATTGCTCGGGCAGAAGAAGCTCCGGTTGTAAAATTAGTGGATTTAATAATTCGCCAGGCGATTGGTGAACGGGCTTCTGATATACATATTGAACCTTTTAAAGATAGAATTTCATTACGTTATAGAATTGATGGTAAGCTTTACGAGATACCTCCGCCAGCCAAGCATTTACATCTGCCGCTTGTTTCTCGGGTAAAGATTTTGGCCAAACTCGATATTGCGGAAAAAAGGTTACCTCAGGATGGTGCGATCTTAGTGAGGATTGATGAGCGGCCGATAGATATTCGCGTTTCTATTATTCCGACGCTCTATGGAGAAAAAGCAGTTTTAAGGATCCTCGATCGTGGTGGGGTTACGTTGAATTTAAGCTCGATGGGGTTTGATCCAAAACAGCTTGAGCATGTGCGCAAAGCAATATTTTCGCCTTATGGATTAATTTTAATTACCGGGCCTACAGGAAGCGGAAAATCTACTTCACTTTATGCTTTTTTAAATGAAATAAAAGATCCAACTAAGAATATTGTTACCGTAGAAGATCCTGTAGAATATAAAATGGATGGGATTAACCAGGTACAGATCAAACCGGAAATTGGGCTTACTTTTGCCGCGGCTTTGCGCAGTTTTTTGCGTCAGGATCCGGATATTATGTTGGTCGGAGAGGTGAGAGATTTAGAAACCGCGCAAATCTGTATTCGTTCAGCGCTTACCGGGCACTTAGTTCTAAGTAGCCTGCATACTAATGATGCTCCCTCGGCGGTAAGCCGGCTTATGGATATTGGAATTGAGCCATATATGCTTGCGCCTTCGCTACTGTTGATTGTTGCTCAACGGCTGGTGCGTAAATTATGCCCGGATTGTAAAGAGGCTTATGAGCCTACTAGCGCGCAGCTTAAAGGCGCTGCAATTAAGGCGGAGCTGATCTATAAATCTAAAGGCTGCGCAAAATGTAATAATGCCGGATATAGAGGCCGAACCTGCATTGTCGAAGTTATGCCCGTAACGTTGGAAATACAGGATTTAATTAATCAAAGAGCGACTTTCCAGAAAATTCGCGAAGTAGCCAGAGCCGCAGGTATGCAAACACTTTATGAATCAGGAATTAAAAAGGTAGAAAGCGGTATAACTTCTTTAGAAGAAATTTTTTCTACTACCTTGGGAGTTGAATAATGCCTAAATTTTATTATGTGGCCAGGAATCATGCGGGAGTTAAGGAAACCGGAATAGAGGAAGCTTTAACTCAAGAAGATGCCGTAGTTAAAATTCAGGCTAAAGGATTAATTGTGATTAATGTTATTCCGGAAGGCGTGGAGTTATTTTCCGATAATGCTATAAAAATTAAGTCTAAGTCTAAGCATGGGAGGGTGACCAGCGAAGATCTGATGCTTTTTTGCCGGCAGCTATCAACTTTGATTGGAGCAGGAGTTACGATACTGATGAGCCTGGAGATTATTGCTAAGCAGGTAGCGAGTAGGAAACTTTATGATATAAGTATGGATTTAAAAAAGAACATGGAATCGGGTTTAAGCTTTCATGAAGCATTGGCTTTACACCCAAAGATTTTCTCTGGCCTTTGGATTAATCTTGTAGAGAGCGGGGAGGCGAGCGGGAATCTTGGGGTGGTATTGAGCCGCCTGGCCGCGTATTTGGAAAAAGACGCGGAGTTTAAAAAGAAAATTATTTCAGCATTAATCTATCCGATGATTTTGACCATTGCGGGTTTTGGAGCACTTATATTTTTGTCATTGAAAATAGTGCCTACCTTTGCCGAAATATTTAAAAGTTTTGACATTGCTCTTCCTTTTCTTACTCAAGTTTTGATCGGGATAAGTGATTTTCTTAAAAAATATGTGCTGATGATATTTTTGTTAATCGGGGGAGTGATCTTTGTTTTTCGAGAATTTATCAAGACTAAAACTGGTAGGAAGAGTTTTGAAAAATTTAAATTTAAGTTACCGATTTTTGGGGATTTTTTTTTAGCACTAAATATTGAAAGATTTTCTTCGGGAATGTCAACGCTTTTAGAATCGGGTGTTCCAATTCTTTACTCTCTGGAAATATCAGAGCGCAGCGTGGACAATCTAATTATGGCGGATATTATCCGTAAAATTAAGAATGATGTGCGGGAGGGTAAACCGATGCGAGATTCTTTTGAACACAGCGGTTTCTTTGAACCCATGGTAATTCAAATGGTTAGCATCGGAGAAGAGATTGGCGAGCTTCCGCAGATGTTCAAAAGAATTAATTCTTTTTATCAAGAACAGTGCGATACATTTCTTACGCGTTTTGTTTCTATGTTTGAGCCTTTTGTTTTGGTTTTTATCGGTGGGATTATTGGTGTTATGGTAATCGGGATGTTTTTGCCAATATTTGAGCTTTCAAAAATTAATGGATAATCGTTGACAAACGTTACATTTAGGTGTTACAATTTAAAAAAGAAGGAATATTTATAAATAGAAATAAAAAAAAGGAGGAGTAAGATGCGAAAGGGTTTTACGCTTGTCGAATTACTTATAGTGATTATTATTGTAGGAATACTGGCATCTGTGGGTATATCGCAATATACCAAGGTAATTGAAAAAGGCCGTGCTGCTGAAGCTAGGATGATATTGGGTAATTTAAGGGCGGCTGAAGTTGCTGAATACAATGAGAATGGTGCATATTTAGCTTCGGGTAGCTTATCCGTAGGTGCTCCAGCAGATTGTGCACAAACCACGCACTATTTTAGTTATTCTTGTGCTCCTGCTAATGGAACATGTACAGCCACTAGGTGTGGTACGGGAACAGGTAAACCGCCTGGTACAGCGACTGGTTATAATAAAACCTTGACTATTGCTGGTGTTTGGGGTGGAACTGCGGGTTATTAGATTTTATAATTAATTCTGTTGGTTTTAATTAGTTGTCAATTACAGTAGTGGAGGTTTACCAGCCTGCCGGTAGGCAGGAATCTCCACTACTGTAAAGAGTCGGCAAGTCTGATAAGCTGGTTGGTAATAGGAGATGGTAAGTAACGAGAATACTATGTGGATGAAAAAAAGTTTTACTTTGATAGAAATGTTAGTCGTGATTATTATTGTGGGCATTGTGGTGGCTTTAGCTTTGCCTGATTTTGGTGCGATGAAAGAAAAATCACTAAATAGGGAAGCTAGAACTAACCTTGCGCTTATTCAGGCAGCTGAAAAAATTTACAAAATGGAGCAAGGATTTTATTATCCGTATCATGCTACTACCAGCACAACTTCGGCTATTAATAGTGGTTTAAAATTAGCTTTGTCTGAAAGCGCTAGTCGTCTTTGGTCATTTAGTATAAATAGCACGGCTACTCCTGAATATGCTATTGCTACCCGCACTAACGTTAATCCCGACGGAAGAATTTGGAAATTGGAATTTCAGAATGAGGATCCAACCTGTTCTGGTGGTACATACTGCCCGTAAGATATGCGTAATAAAAGTGGTTTTTCTCTGGTTGAAGTTATCGTCGCCGCGGTTATTTTTTCTCTGACAATATTGGGATTGAGTGGAGTTTTTATCGCCGCAAATAAGAATACAATACATGCCCGGGAACGTATAACCAGCGCCGAAATAGGTAAGTTTTTTCTTGATCCTTTGCAAGATCATGTGCGGCAAGATACCTGGAATCAGGCAGGCAATGAGCTTAGGTTAACGGCAGCCGGGGCAACCCGAGCTGGAGTTGGTTCTCCTCAAACTATCAATAATCGGAGTTTTTCTGAAGTTCACGATGTAAAAGGCGTTCCCAATACAAACTTGCGCCGGGTAATCTCAAGGATTAGCTGGACTGAATAATCATCTTAAAATCTCGATGAATAAAAGTACAGAATTGACTTGGTTTAAGCTTTGGGGTTTTAAGCGTTACAGGTATAATAAATCAGTAACTTTAATCGAATTGCTTATCTCTATGGTTATTGTGGGGATCATGGTTTTAAGTTTCTATAGCTTAGAAACTTTTGGGCATCAACAAGTAATGAGTGTCGGTAGGCGGGCAAAGGTTCAAAATAATCTGGCGTATGCTTTGGAGCATATTGGTAAATATGTGCAGCAGGCTAATGGGGATTTATCCAGGAAGGCTATTCAATATTACCCGGGCCCGGGAGCCGCTGGTGCTACTGGTTTTAGTGTTTACATTGATTTGAGGAGTTCGGATGATGCAACCAATAGGCTAACACCGTCTGTTTTTACGGATGATGGCCGGATTGATTATACTCTTTCTACAAATACTCTTACGGCAACCTGTACCGCAAATGGAGGTACTTGTCCGTTTACAACAGAGATTGTCACCGATAAAATAATTGCGGGAGTTGTAGGCGGTAGCACCCTACCGGCCAGCCCCACTTCTGGTTTTTATGTCCTGGTTGATCCTTTAGGTAATTATGTGGATATTGGTTTGGTTGGCCGCTATACTCCTACTGCTGCGTCCGCCCGCTTAACAAACCCTCAGATAGCGATGAAAACCAGATTAATCTGCAATAATGCTCCCACGCATTAAACCATTTTTAATAATCAAAAAAATACTTCTCGATTAACTTTTAATTTTTTTAATTGTTAAATTTTCGAAGTTATGTTAAATTGATTTGTAATATAAAGTAATATCCGGGGTAAAATTTTACGTAGTAGGAATACTTCTCGCTAAGCCTTGAATTGTAGAGTAAGGTAACGCTCGGAGTCAATTTTTGATTCGCATTAAATTAGAAAAGTGTTCCCCTCGGCCTCTGCCTCGGGGTCAATTTTCTAACATTAAATTTAGGAAAATTGAGAGGGGCTGTAGCTCAGTTGGGAGAGCGCTTCGTTCGCAACGAAGAGGTCAGGAGTTCGATCCTCCTCAGCTCCACTAAAATTAGGATAATCGGTCCCTGCCACAAAGATTAGCAGGCAGGCTGTCTCGGGTATTTTCTTGCCGCTGAGGCGCTGCGAAAACATCCAAGCCACCCATTATCTAATCCTTGAAAGGTTAAAGTTAGGCTGCTCCTCATGTTTTACAAGACAGTTTTCTTAATTCAAATTTTTATCTTTTTTTTCTGTCTAAATTGTTTGGCTTCCGTAAAACAGTCTGAATTTGCTGGACAGTTTTATCCTGCTCCGAAAGAAGAGTTGTCCAGGATGATTGATAATCTTTTAGTAAATGTAACGCCTAATCCTGCTTCTGGTGAAATCTTTATGCTGATCAGTCCGCATGCAGGTTATGGTTATTCAGGCTCAACTGCCGCATACGGTTATAAGCTTATCAAGGGAAGGCCTTATAAAACTATTCTTATACTTGGTACTAGCCATCATAAAGCCTTTAATGGCGCGGCTGTCTATGCTCAAGGATCATTCGAAACTAGCCTTGGTAGATTAAAAATAGATGATGAATTTACTAAAAATCTGATTGCTAAGGGCCCGGATATTTTTGCTGATCAATCCGCTTTTAAGGGAGAACATTCAGTTGAGGTGCAGCTACCATTTTTACAAAAAGCCTTACCTGCTTTTTCTGCCTCTGGCGGAAAAATTGTTCCGCTGGTTGTAGGAGATTGTTCTCTGGATACTTGTAAAAAGATCGCCTCTGCTCTTAAAGAAACAATTGGGGCGCGTAAAGACGTTTTGTTAGTGGTATCTAGCGATATGTATCATGGTTATGACCTTAAAGAGGCCGACCAAGTAGATAAGTTGACGCTAGAACTGATTAAGAAAATGGATGATGAAGGGTTATATTATTCTTTGCGTGATACAAAGGCGCAAGCCTGCGGTGGGTTTGCGGTAGTGATTGCCCTGAACCTGGCTAAAGAAATTGGCTATGCTAAAGTGGAAATATTAAATCATACCAACTCTGCGCTAGTCACAGGACAAAATGCTAATGGCCAGTGGACCGTTGGTTATGCCAGCATTGTGGTTTATAATCCGAAAGGAGAAAATATGTTGAATAATCAGCAAAGAAATAAGCTTCTTGAGATCGCGCGCGGGTCGATCAATACATATCTTGCCACCGGTAAGAAAATGGAGCTTAGCGAAACTGATCCGGTATTGAAACAAGAAATGGGCGCATTTGTTACGCTTAATAAACATGGAGAGTTAAGGGGATGTATTGGCAATCTTTCTGCAAGTCAGCCTCTTTATTTTACGGTGAGGGATATGGCGGTTGAGGCAGCGGTTGATGATCCGCGGTTTCCTGCGCTTAGTTTAACAGAGCTTAAAGAAGTGGAAATTGAGATCTCTGTTTTATCGGTACTGGAAAAAATAACATCTGCTGAAAAAATTGAATTAGGAAAACATGGAGTATTAGTGCGACGCGGCAATCAAAGCGGGGTATTTCTTCCGCAGGTAGCTGCGGAGACTGGCTGGAGCAAGGAGGAGTTTTTGAATAATCTCTGTGCGCATAAAGCTGGAATAGCCGCTGATGCCTGGAAAGATAGGGATACCCAGCTCTATATCTTTACGGCTGATGTTTTTTCTGAAAAAAAAGCGAGAAAATAATGAACCGTTTCTTTATTGAGCAGATTAATGTAACGGATGAATTTATTATTTTAAATGATCCTGCTCAGCTGCACCATTTAAGGGATGTATTGAGAATCAGTCCGGGAGAAAGGATAGCAATTTTTGATCGTTCAGGTAATGAATATATAGTGGTAGTTACAGAGATTGGTTCTCGCTGCGTAAAGCTAGAAATAAAAGAAAAAATGGTGCCGAATGATCTGAATATCCAAATAACTGTTGCTTGTGCCATTCCTAAAAAAGTAAAAATGGATGATATTATC
>JAPLMA010000103.1 GCA_026387255.1 Candidatus Omnitrophota bacterium
ATCAATCCAGTTTTTCTTTAAAGCAATCCTCCACATCGGTGAATTCGGGGCAGGAGTAACATAGCCCACCCACAGAATATCCGGGTCAACCTGATCCGTAAACTCAAAACGCTGCTTGATAATTTCTTCGGTATCATAATCAAAACCCATCATGATATCGGCGACAATCGCGATATCATTTTTACGGAACATTGCTATAGTTTTTTTAATTTGATCAATCGTAATGCCTTTGGCGATTTTCTTAAGCTCGGACTGAGTGGTAACCTCAATGCCGAAAACCCCCATGATTAAACCATTTTCTTTCATCAAGGGCAAAATTGATTCACAATTAACCCAATCATTAGCCCGTCCCAAAGATACCCATTTAATCGGGTTATGGGATGCTTTTTTAAGTTCGCAAAACTTGCGGACTCTTTCCGGGTCTACATTAAAATTGTCATCTTGAATAACCACGACCTTAACCCCGTATTTTCTATGCAACAGATTAAGTTCCTCCATCACTCTTTCCGGTGATTTAGCGCGCCATTTCAAAAAATCTGAAGGCGAGCGCGGATCAAACTGATCCCACTCATAACAAAAAGTGCACGCGGAAGGGCATCCTCTGGAAGTAACCATATCCACAAATGGTTTCCAATAGGTATGGCCTACATATTTATCCATCGGGAATAAATCATAAGCCGGCAAAGGAAGTTTGTCTAGATCTTCCATCAGCGGCTTATGCGGACCCATAACAATTGCCCCGTCAACACGCGAGGTAACACCACCTACATCGCCAAGTGGCTTATTTTTATCTATCGCCTCAATAAGATCACCGAAAGATTCCTCTTCGCCCATAACTATAAAATCAACTTCCGGGATCTCCTCTAGTGTCGGTATGGGCATGGCTGAATACCATAACCCTCCAAGAATTATCTTTGTTTTAGGCAACGCTTTTTTAATCCCGATAGCCGCATCTTTAAAATGTCGTAAAACCCCGTATCCACCATAACCATGCAACTGCTCACCCATAACCACGATATCCGGATTTTTAAGCTTCACCTGTTCAATAAGAGCATCCATTGGAATTTGATCTGCTTTACCGTCTAGAACAGAAACATCCCCATAGCCTCTTTCGCGAACATAGGCTGCCCAATGCGCATATAACTGATTTGGAGAACGATGTACCCCATGCGTTGCCCAAGCACCAACTTTTGGCATAACAAATAATATTTTCATTTAACGTCCCCTACTTTATGCTTTCTCAACTATTAATACTGCATTAATCCCGCCGCGGCCGCGGGAAATGATTAAGGCTTTATCTATTTTGTATTCTTTGGCCGCTTTAGTAACATAATTTAATCCCCCTACGCTGGGCGCATCTAAATTTAAAGTAATCGGAACAAGATTATGCTCCATCGCTAAAATAGTAGTAATCATATCCACTGCCCCGGATGCTCCCAACAAATTTCCAAACATTGATTTCGGGCAACTTATTGGAATATCTTTTAACCTTTTGCCGAAAACTAACTTTAAGGCGTTAATTTCAGAATTATCCCATAAATCAATGGCTAAGCCATCTAAGCTAATATAATTAATTTCATCAACATTAATTTGCGCGTCAATTAACGCATTATTTATAGCCCGCGCTAACTGTTTGCCATCAGAAGCGCAATTTATTCTGTCCTCTCCGTCGCAGGATGTGCCGTAACCGCTGATGTAACCTAAAATATTTGCTCCTCTTTTTTTAGCCCGCGCGATACTTTCCATGAC
>JAPLMA010000106.1 GCA_026387255.1 Candidatus Omnitrophota bacterium
GGTTGTTTTTGCCTCAAAGATTAAGCGTGCCGGTAAAGAAAGCATTTTTAGCCGTTTAAAATATCATCTGCCAATTATTAAGGATATTGTTTATAAACAATCAGTGGCTAATTTTTCGCGGAGCTTATCATTACTTTTGCAAAGCGGAGTAAATTTACTTTCCGCGTTAGTTGATGCTGGCCCGGTAATTGGGAATCCGGTTTATATCTTGCAATTAGAGCAGGTGCGCAAAGATATTAGTGAAGGAGTTCCTTTTTCCGATGCCCTGTCAAAATTTAAGATCTTTCCGGATTTTTTTGTGCAGATGGTTCGGGTGGGCGAGGAAGGCGGAAGGTTAGATAGTGTCTTAGCGGATATCGCTGAATCTTATGAAAAAGAGATTGAAGCGGATTTAAAAACCTTAAGCTCTTTAATTGAGCCGGCAATAATTTTAATTTTGGGCTTAGTGATTGGGGCGATGGTAATTGCCATGCTTTTACCGATATTTAATATGAATAGTATTGTGGGTGGCTAAAAGATAAATATGCGCACGAAAATAATTATTGAAGTTTTGGAGCACTGCTTGAAGGTGAGCGTTGGCCGTAAGGTTGCCGTTGAACTTTTAGCTAATGTTGAGCCAGGGAGTATTTCTTCGGCTTTAAATTCGATATTAAAGCAAAATAAATGCGGTAAAGATTTGGATGTTTCCGTAGTCCTGAGCCGAAATAAAATTACCGTTCGCCGGGTTGATCTTCCTTCGCAAGATCCCAAAGAGATTGAACAGATGCTCGGGCTTTATTTGATTCGCCAGATCCCTTATCATAAGGAAGAAGTTTTCTGGGCTTATCAAAATTTAGGATTTGATGGCATCAGTAACAGCCATTTGATTTTGGCCGTGGCTTTAAAGAATGTTTTTAAAAATATTGTTAGTTCTTTTGTGCCGGTGAATATTCTTCCTGAATCTATTCTGATGAGCTCTCAAGGGTTGGTGCATTATGTAACGGATGCGGCAAAAAATAAGATTAGTTTACCAAATTCGTATATGATTTTAGATATAGATACAAATTACAGCGATTTGGTTTTGGTGCATAATCAAAAGTTAGGCTCAAGCGTGGTTATCCCCCAAGGAGCTGAGCAGTTGAAGGATAGTCTAGAAAAAGAGAAATTTGCCGCGGAGTTTAAGCAAGCCATCGTTGCCTTAAATAATGAGATACCGGATGCCCATTGTGAGAAACTATTTTTAACCGGCTCAGCGATCTCTCAGGTAGTGTTTGTGGAAGCTATCTTAGGTAAGGATTTTAATTTGAAGGCTCAATATATTTCTTCTAAGGAGTATGATAATTTTCTGGCCTCCGGTTTTAAAGACATTTCTTTATCTGCGGTATTGGGTTTTAGTACCCAGGTGGTAAAAGATGACCTTAAATTTGTTCTTCCGGAAATTCAGATCAAGAAAGATATGAAATCCAAGTTACAGCAATTAATGATTTTGGGAGTAGGATTAATCTATGTTTTAATTATGTTGGGGGGAATCGCTCTGGTCAGGTTAGTTCAACAACAATCTTATGCCTCCGACTTAAAGAATAGGGTTGTATCTTTGGGTAAGGATGCTAAAGAACTGGAAGATATTACAAGTAAATTAAAAATTGCCCGGCAATACGTGGATGCTAAATCTTCGGCGTTAATTTATCTTAATGGTTTGAACCGCTTGTGTCCGGACAGTATTGTGATTACTAATTATAGTTGGGAATTAGGTAAAGCGTTTACCATGAGAGGTTATGCTCAAACCATCCCGGATATCCTGGATTTTACAAATACTTTGGGCAATTCGGAAACCTTTAAAGGCGCGCAGAATCGTTATACGCGTAGAAGAAAATTAAAAGATAAAGATGTGATAGATTTTGAGATTTTTGTAAAATGAGAAAATTAACCAGTAAAGAAAAAATATTAGTAATTTCAATTGGGGTCTTGTTGATTTTGTTTGTGCTTAAGGTTTTTGTTCTAGGCCCGATCTATGATAAGACGAGTATTTATTCTGGCGAAATTGAGCAGGGCAAAGTAGCGATCCGCAAATATATGGCCTTAGAACATAACCGCGCGGAGATTCTCAAAGCTCAAAAACAGATTGAAGGATACTCAAGCCTTAAAGGTTCGGATGAAGATAAATCCGCGATGGTCATGAGTAAGATTGAAGCGGAGGCCAGAAGATCTAAATTGCAGATATTGGATATGAACTCCGCCGGGGTGACCAAGGTTAAGGGAGGAGTAACTCTTTATCGGATGAATTTAAGCGCTGAGGGCCAGTTAAAAAATTTTTTAGATTTTATTTCCGGGGTTGAAGGAGCAAATATCCTGTTACAAGTAGAGAAGATTACTGTATCGGTTAAGGATGAAAATACCGGATTATTAAAAATTGATATGGTTATTTTAGGAGTCGCTTTTGCTTAAAAGTTTTAGAAAATTAACCCCCCCATTTCCCCTTTAGCAGCGAAACTGTTTCGAAGTTAATCGGGAAATGGGGGTATATAGACACGGGGAGGGTATTATGAAGAGAGCTTTTACTTTGATTGAGTTGATGCTTGTGGTAATTATTATCGGTGTTTTATCGGCGATGGTTGTTCCGCGTCTAGCTGGCCGATCTGAGCAAGCGCGTGTTCAGGCAGCCAAAACTGATATCAATTCTAGTATTCCCATCGCTTTGGATCTTTATGAAATGGATTTGGGTCATTATCCGGAGTTATTGGATTATTTAAGAATCCCGGGAGCTGATGCTGAAAGTTGGCACGGGCCCTATTTAAAAAAGAAACCAATGGATCCTTGGGGTAAAACATATATTTATAAATTTCCGGGTGAACATAATTCTAGTAGTTATGATCTTTCCTCTATGGGTAGTGATGGGAAACCGGATACAGCCGACGATGTGGTTAATTGGAGTGAATAACTCGCGCGCTTTTACTTTAGTTGAAGTAATGATTAGCGTGTTGATTTTGGGTGTTGGTTTAACCTCGGTAGCTAATTCTTATATACTGGCTTTGCGCGGGGCAAATTCCGCAGGAAATAATATTTCCGCTTTAATTATCGCAAAAGAAAAACTTGAAAATTTAGAGCTGGCTAGCTTAAAAGGCGCTGAGCCATTTTCTTCCGCTGCGGAAATCATAAAATCCGCAACCAAGGAGTATAATTATCAACAAGAAATCACCCAAATAGCTGAATCTGAAGATTTGGCTAAATATCTGGTTTCGGCTTGCCTGACGATTAGTTGGCCGGAAAAGAATTCCTCAAAAAATGTTACCCTTGCAACTTATTTACTCAAATTGGCCATTCCCACGAAAGTGGGAATCTAAAAAAAAGCAGATTCCGGCTTGCGCGGGAATGACTATGCATTTTCCTCGCCGCGCTTTTATCCCGTTAGAGACAAGACACCGAAGGCGTCTGACGGTTGCCCGCGGCAACCTGTCTCTAACGGGGTTTACTTTAGTTGAACTATTGATTGCGGTGGCTATTTTTTCGGTCGTGAGCATTGCTATTTACGCGACTTTTTCTTCCGGCGCGGCAGTCCTGCGGCGAGTGAAGGATACTGATTTAACCCAGCAAAGAATTTTACTTAAAACCGAAAGATTTTCCCGAGAGCTACGCGAGCAGCCTGCTTGCCGCAAACGGTTATTCCAGGGAGATAAAACCAGAATCAGTTTTTGCGCTAATATTGATTATTTTCCTTATCGGCTAACTTATTTTTTTGATAGCTCAGCCAATGCTTTTAAACGGGTTGCGGATAAATTAGATGAAATTATTGACGAAGAGAATAATTTGAATCCGGAGTTTCACTCTCCAGCGGTAATTTTCCTACCTGAAGTTAAAGAAGTCAAATTTAGTTATCTTTACCTGGATTTGAATAAAAATGCTTATCTGTGGACGGATCAGTGGGAGCAGGATTATTTACCGTTTGCCGTAAAGTTTATTATTTTTACTGAGAAACAAAAATATGAATCGACAGTTTATTTACCGAGAGCCTAATCAGGGCAGCATTTTAGTAGTTTGCCTTTGGACAATTATGATCCTGGGTATTTTAGGCCTCGGGATTACCGGCCTAGTTTTTCAGGAGATCAGGTTTAGTAAAACTTATTTTCGTTTAATCACTTCTTTACCTTTAGCTCGCGGCGCGTTAAAAACAGTTTTTTATCTTAGAGAAAAAGATGCTACGCCTGCATATGATACCTGGGATGAATTGAGTAAAGAAGTAAAGTCAAGTTTATGCGCCAATAATTCTTATCGGTATTTTTTTGTCGATAAAAATAATTCTCAAGATAATCCGGAAATTATTGACGAAAGCGCTTTAATTAATCTAAATCTTGCTTCGGTAGACGTTTTGGCGCGTTTACCGGGAATGAATAAAGAGTTGGCGGAAGCAGTCGTCAATTCCGGTTTACGGCCGTTTAGCACAATTAATGAAGTGTTATTGGTTAAGGATCTCTCTAAGGATAAATTTTTGCTTTTTAAAGATTTAGTTACGGTTTATGGGATGGGTAAGGTAAATATTAATACGGCGAGTAAGGCTGTGTTGATAGCTTTGGGCCTGGATGAAGAGCTGACTAATTTAATTTTACGTTTTCGCCGGGAAAATAAGATTAAGCCTGCTGCTACAGAGCCAACCGTAGAGCCAGCTGCAGAGCTAGAGTGCGGTATTTCTGATCTGGCTAGCCTGCTGAATAATTTAAGGGATTTTACAAGCCTAAGTTTACGTCAGGAACAGGATCTCCTGGTGCTGCTTCCGGCATTTGATGTTAAATCAGAATATTTACGTTTTAATGTTATTACTGCCCCTGGTGGTCAAGAGGGGCTGCATTACAGCATAGTTATTCATCCGCCAACCAAGAAAGTTCTTTCCTGGACCGAGCATTAAACAAAGGGTTTCCATCTTATTAATTATCTTGACAAAAGCGGCCAATATAGTAAAATTTTACTATATAATTTAGCTGGCATTAAACTCTTT
>JAPLMA010000012.1 GCA_026387255.1 Candidatus Omnitrophota bacterium
TATATTAATAAAAAGCAGTTGGCAAGGCTTGCCGATGCTGTACCAACCAGTTATGGTGAATATTTAAAAGGTTTACTTAAGAATGAATAAAAATATTTTAATTTTGGGAAAAGGTTTTATCGGCGAAAGGCTGCGCAGAGAGCTTGATTGCAGGATTGACGGCGCAATGATAAATTGTTTTAGCGATGCCGAAAAGCTGGTTAAAAAATACAACCCTAAAATAATCATTAATTGCATTGGTATCACTGGCAGGCATAACGTGGATGACTGCGAGCTGGAAAAGGACGCAACTTTATTGGCAAACAGTTTTGTTCCAGTATTTCTGGCTGAAATATGCCTGCGCAGCAACATTAAACTTGTGCATATAAGCAGTGGTTGTATTTTTAATTATGATTATAAAAAGAAGATGCCGATTGATGAAAAGAGTCAAGATTATTTCTTCAAATTATTTTATAGCCGTAGCAAGATTTACGCTGAAAGGGCGCTTGAGGCGCTGGCTAAAGACTATAATATTTTAATTGCCAGGATAAGGATTCCTTTGTTAAATACTAAACATCCAAAAAATGTATTAGATAAGCTTTTAAAATATAATAAGGTCATTGATATTCCTAACTCGGTTACCTATATTCCGGATTTTGTTAAGGCAATTAAGCATCTGATTAAAATTGACGCGCGGGGAGTATATAATGTGGTAAATAAGGGTGGCTTGCGCTATCCTGATCTGATGAAAGTATACCAAAAATATGTCCCTACATTTAAACTGCAAACAATTACATTAAATAAATTAGGCCTGGTGAGGACTAATCTGCTTTTATCTACAAGTAAGCTTGAGAAATCAGGTTTTAAAGTCAGAAACATCAACTCAGTTTTAGACGAATGCGTAAAAGAATACCTAAAATCTTAATTACCGGCGGCGCAGGGTTTATTGGCAGCGCTTTTGTGAGGTTACTATTGAAGGGACAGTCCCCTGCGGGGACAGTCCCTTCAATAGTCATAGTTGATAAACTTACCTATGCTGGTGACCTTAAGCGCCTCGAAGAAGCAGAAGGTAAATTTAAATTTTATAAAACAGACATCTGCAATAAAACCAGCATCCAATCTATTTTTCAAAAAGAAAAGCCTGATGTTGTTTTACATTTCGCCGCGGAAAGCCACGTTGACCGTAGCATTGACGATGCCACGCCATTTATTGATACGAATATTAAAGGAACTCAAATATTGTTAGATGCTAGCCGTAAGTATAAAGTAAGTAAGTTTATTCACATCTCGACTGATGAAATTTATGGGGAGATCCCTAATGGTAAATTTAGCGAGAACTCTCCAATTAAGCCGAATAGCCCTTACGCCGCATCTAAGGCAGCAGCAGATCTTTTAGTGCAAACATATATCAGGACATATAAATTTCCCGCGATCATCATCAGGCCATCGAATAATTATGGGCCATGGCAGTATCCGGAAAAACTTATCCCGCTGTCAGTTTTAAAAATATTGTTAGGGTTAAATATACCGGTTTATGGAAAAGGACTAAATGTGCGCGAATGGCTTTATGTTGATGATTGCGTACGCGGTATTATGACGATTATGCATAAGGGTAAAATCGGCCAGATTTATAATTTGGGCAGTACTTGTGAGAGCAAGAATATTGATACAGTTAAATTATTGCTAAAAACTCTGGGTGTCAGCCAGGACAGGTTTGAGTTTGTTAAGGACCGCCTTGGCCACGATATAAGGTATAGCCTTAATTCTGGAAAAATTACCAAAGAACTTGGCTGGAAACCGAACATTAAGCTCGCCGGAGGCCTTAAGCTTACTGTAGATTGGTCGCTTAAGCATCAGGCCTGGCTCAGGAGTAAATTAGGCGACATAAATAAGTTGTATAATAAATAGAAGCGTCACCTAATTTATTAGTATTTCTTATGTAACTGTTTATCTTTAATGGAATTACGTACACTGTCTATGAAAATATGTCAATCGTTATAGTCACGGGGTCTTGTGGTTTAATTGGGTCAGAGACGGTAGGTTTTTTTGCTGAAAAAGGGTTTGATGTCGTCGGCATAGACAATAATATGCGCAAAAGTTTTTTTGGCGCAGATGGCTCGATTCTTTGGAACAAAAAACGCCTTGAGAAGCTGCATAAAAACTACCGGCATTATTCCGTAGATATCCGCAATCCGAGTAAAATAAATTCAATATTTAAGAAATACAATAAAAATATCGCTTTAATTGTGCACGCCGCCGCCCAGCCATCCCATGATTGGGCAGCTAAAGACCCGACGGTTGATTTTGGGATTAATGCCCAAGGCACGTTGGTTATGCTGGAGGCTCTGCGCAAATTCTCTCCCCGCGCGGTTTTTATTTTCACTTCCACGAATAAAGTTTATGGCGATACTCCTAACCGTCTTCCCTTAATTGAAAATGATAAGCGTTTTGAAATCTCAACTGGCCATAAATACTACAAAGGTATTGATGAAACAATGAGCATTGATAATTGCTTACATTCGGTTTTCGGCGCCTCAAAGGTTGCCGCGGATATCATGACACAGGAATATGGAAAATATTTCCATCTTAAGACAGGTGTGTTTAGAGGCGGATGCCTTACCGGCCCGGCGCATTCCGGTGCCGAGCTGCATGGGTTTTTATCTTATTTAGTTAAATGCGCTGTAACAAAACGTAAATATAAAATTTACGGGTACAAAGGAAAGCAGGTCAGGGATAATATTCATTCCTTTGATCTGGTTAACGCGTTTTACCATTATTTCCAGAATCCACGCCAAGGTGAAGTTTACAATATCGGTGGTGGCAGGTTTGCTAATGTTTCAATTCTAGAGGCAATTGAGCTTTGCGAAAAGTTGACCAATGAAAAGTTTGACTATGAATATATTGATACGCATAGAATTGGTGATCATGTCTGGTGGATTAGTGATGTTTCCAAATTCAAAACAGATTACCCCGCATGGCATTGTAAATATGGCATAGAGGATACAATTAAAGAAATCTATGAAGCGCAAGGATAGCCTACGTAAACGTTTTATCGCCGCTGAATCTGATTCTCTTGTTATTGAAACAATTCAAACAGTAGAAAAACAGGGACAGTCTCCTTCGGGGACAGTCCCTGTTTGGCGTCTGCGTATTCTTAAACTTAAAGGCACTTGGCATGCTAATGATTACAATGAACTTTGTTTTGAAGTTTCCTGCCGCAAGGGCCCGCCTGAGACCTACACTTTTAAAGGAAGTTGGAAATTAAACAGTAATCAACAAATTGAATATACATCTGAAGATGGCCGCGACAAATTAACCTTTAAGGGCTATTGGAATATATCTTCGGCTAACTGCTTGGTTTATATATTTGACGGCAGCTCAACCTCGCGCTTTGAGTTTAAGGTTCAACTTGAATCGCCCACGTTTTATCCTAAAAAAGGAGAAATTCGTTATCGTATTGGCGTAGGTCTTCGCCAAAGCCGTCTGAGCGCACCCGGTCAAATACTTATTCTCTATGGTGAATGGAAGTTTGGCCGCAATTTAGGGCTAACTTTTCAGATGGATTATGGGCAAGGTAAGGTGAGGGCAATCGAATTTGGAGCAACGGCGCTTAAGAACGAGTTTGGCGAGCCTTTAGGCATAACTCTGACCATGACGCATAAATTTTTAGAACATTTTGATGCTGAAGTTTTTTTAAGACTGAAATCCCGCCAAAAAGAACAATCCATCGAAGCCGGCATTACCATTCCTTTTTAATTAATCTTTGGGGACAGTTCCCGCAGGCTTGCCTGACGATAGGCAGGGGCCTGTCCCCAAACAGCGTTCTTCGTTGATAAGGGTTTGCCAACTTGATATCGCATTTTACGATATCAAGTTGGGGGAGTGTGTTTTTATGTAGTTAGATTCAACTTCCTTTTACGTCTATTGGTGTAAGGAGGGACTAAATGGATAAAAACGAAATTGCGGTGGAATTAGTAGCAACAAAGATTCTGTTTGTGCGTGGTAGTAAAGTGATGTTGGATAAAGATCTAGCAGCACTGTATGAAGTAAAAACGTTTAATCTTAACAAAGCTGTTAAACGAAATATTGATCGTTTTCCAGAAGATTTTATGTTTCAGCTAACTAAAGAGGAGTGCAAAAACTTGACATTCCAAAGTGGAATATCAAGTTGGGGAGGAAGAAGGCATTTACCACATGTTTTTACAGAATAAGGTGTAGCGATGCTATCTAGTGTGTTGAATTCGAAACGGGCTATTCACGTTAACATCGCTATAATGCGGGCATTTGTGAAATTACGTGAGTTGTTATTAACGCATAAAGATTTGGCACAGAAACTTGAGGAATTAGAGCGGAAGTATCAATTACATGAAACGGATATTCAGGTAATATTTGAGGCGATTAAGAAATTGCTTGAGCCGCCACCTGAGCCACCAAAACCACGATTTGGATTGAATTAAAATAAGTGGACACTCTGCGCAGCAGGGTGTCCACTCGTTGATTACGTAGACTGCCTAGGATTTTAATGCTATAATTCAATATAATTAGGGACTGTCCCCGTAGGGGACTGTCCCTAATTATATACCTATGAAATTCTCTCTTGGTTGCTTAAAAGACCCCTTAGATTTGCGCGATATACCGATGGGATTAGTTTTGCCCGCCGTTACCATTCCGCTAAGTTTTGATTTTACCAAATTAATGAGCCCGGTTAGAAATCAGGGTAACGAAGGGACTTGTGTGGCGTTTGCTTCCGTGGTCGGGGTTAAGGAGTTTCAGGATAAGAAAGAATATCATAAACTAATCAGGCTTTCCCCGCGTTTTCTTTATAATCTGTGTAAAAAATTTGATGGTATTCCCTTTAAAGATGGCACTTATCCGCGTATCGCGATGAAAGTATTGTTAAATCACGGAGTTTGCCATGAATCATTTTGGCCGTATGTTGCGGCGAAAGAAACTCATCCTAGAGCAGGCGCGGATAAAGATGCTATAAAGTTCAAGATTAAGGCCTATGCCCGCATTAAGTCTCAGTTGGAAATGAAGCGCAGCTTATTGGTTAATGGCCCTTTTGTTGCCGGAGTAAGGGTGTTTAAATCCTGGTTTACGAAAAAAGTGGAAAGCAGTGGCCTTGTTCCAATGCCTAAGCCCGGTGATAATTCAGTGGGCGGACATGCTATTTGTATCGTTGGCTATGATGATAAATTAGGGATCTTTAAGTTTAAAAATTCCTGGGGCGCGAATTGGGGAAATGATGGATACGGATATCTACCTTATGAATATATGAAGAAATACTGTAGCGATGCCTGGAGCGCTACGGATTTGATTGAGAATCCAAAAGTTTTGGTAAAAAAGCTTGCGCAAAATAGGAACGAAAATAGAAGAGTTACTTAATTTTATAGGGGGGGTTAGATATGGCTGATGGTGGATTTTTGGTTAAGTTTGATGGAAAGAAGGTTGAGCGTTGTTACGCGGTGAGTTTTGATTATGACGATTGGCAATATACGATTAATGATACGGATAAGAAAGAACTGCCTACGGGAGTGAAAAAGATAAGTATCGAAGTAGAAGGGTAAAAATAGATTCGATTGAAGTATTTGTTTTGTAACTATCTAACAATAATGAGATTACGTACACTGTCTATGATTATTGTTAGATTTTACCTTTCTTCGCGTCTATTGTGGTAGGGAGAAGATAAAGATAACGCAGAAGAAGGAGGAAAGTATGGACACAAAGATAGCGATATTTAAAGGGCAGAAGGTGCGTAAAACCATTCATAAAAATGAATGGTGGTTTGTGGTTGAGGATGTCATTGTGGTATTAACAGATACTGTTAATGCGAAAGATTATATAAATAAGATGCGCCTTCGGGATAAAGAGTTAGCTAAAGGGTATGGACAAATTGTCCATACCCTTCTTGTTGAAACGGCAGGCGGGAAACAACATATGAACTGTGCCAATACGGAAGGTATTTTTCGTATTGTTCAGTCAGTACCATCGCCTAAAGCTGAACCATTTAAACGTTGGTTGGCTAAAGTTGGTTATGAGCGTGTGCAGGAAATTGAGAACCCTGAACTGGCAACCAAGCGGACAAGGATGCTCTATAAGCTTAAGGGTTATCCTGATAATTGGATTGAAAAACGGATGCGAGGTATTGTTATTCGGGAAGAACTTACGGATGAATGGCAGAACCGTGGAGCAGAAGAGAAAAAGGATTATGAAATTTTAACAGCAGAAATCTCAAAAGCTACCTTTGGAATCACGCCTAGCCAGTATAAGAAGATAAAACGGTTAAAACGTGAAAACCTGCGCGATCATATGGATGATTTTGAGCTTATCTTTACAATGCTTGGAGAAAGGTCAACTACCGAAATTCACCGCACTGAAGATTCACAAGGTGTGCCGAAGCTTAAATCTGATGCCAAAGCAGGAGGAGATATTGCCGGGAATGCCAGAAAGCAGTTGGAAAAAAGAATAAAAAGGCCGATTGTTTCAAGAAATAATTTCTTAAAGCAATCTAGGAAAGCTAAGAAATTACTTTAAAATAAAAAGGTGACTGTTATGCTAGTAGGGGGACACCCTGCGAAGCAGAGTGTCCCCCGGGTGTAGTGTGTAGTATTTGTTTTGCAACTACCTGATAATTATGAAATTACGTATACTGTCTATGATTCTTATGAAATTATGTTAGATTTTACCTCTTTAGTCGTCTATTGGCGTAGGAGGTGGCAATATGGATCAAGTCATTCCATCGGAAGTTATTTTGCCTAGGATTCTAATAACAAGAGGCAAAAGAGTAATGCTGGATAGGGATTTAGCAGAACCTTATGGAGTTGCTACAAAGGTTTTGAATCAGGCGGTCAAGAGGAATATCAGACGTTTCCCTATGGATTTTATGTTTCAGTTAACAAAAAGCGAACAGTTAGGACTGGTCACAATTTGTGACCGGTTCAAATCCTTAAAACATTCAAGTTCGCAATCATACGCATTTACAGAACAAGGTGTAGCCATGCTCTCAAGTGTATTGAATAGCGAACGTGCTATTATGGTAAATATTCAGATAATGCGGGCGTTTACTCAGTTACGCAGGATGATTTTTACTAATGTCGATTTCAGGCGTAAAATAGAAGCAATGGAACGCAAATATGACAAACAATTTGCCATTGTATTTCAGGCAATTAAAGAATTATTGACTCCATCTCCGTCAAAAGAGAAGAAGATAATCGGATTTCGAGTTGAATAACTCGCCCCAGGTATTTCTTTTGTAACCACCTAGCAATAATGAGATTACGTACACTGTCTATAAGACTGTATAAAAATCCGGATTTAAGTTGGGGAGGGGAGTGTGTTTATTTAGTTAGATTTGTTCTCTTGCTCCGTCTATTGATAGTAGAAAGGTGGCTCATATGAGCGATGGAGAGATTTCAGCAGAAATAGTGGCAACGAAGATTTTGTTGGTGAGAGGCAAAAAGGTGATGTTGGATTCTGATTTAGCAAAACTCTACGGCGTAGAAACGAAGAATTTAAACCTACAGGTAAAGCGGAATAGTAAGCGTTTTCCAGATGATTTTATGTTTAAATTGACAAGTGAAGAAGCTTTGAGGTTGCAAAATGCAACCTCAAAAAGAGGCGGCAGACGATATGCGCCCTATGCCTTTACCGAACAAGGCGTAGCCATGCTTTCAAGCGTACTTAAATCTGAACGGGCTATTTGGGTAAACATCGCTATAATGCGGGCGTTCGTGAAGTTGAGGGAATTGTTATTAACGCATAAGGAGCTTGCGCAGAAACTTGAAGAATTAGAGCGGAAATATCAATTACATGAAACGGATATTCAGGTGATATTTGAGGCGATTAAGAAATTGCTTGAGCCGCCACCTGAACCGCCAAAACCGCGATTTGGGTTAAATTGATGCAATTACGTA
>JAPLMA010000015.1 GCA_026387255.1 Candidatus Omnitrophota bacterium
GCAGATGGAAATTGAATATTTTGTAAATCCCCTCGATGCTGATCAAGCGCTTGAGGAATGGATCCAGGCACGTTTTGATTGGTATCTTACCCTGGGAATAAAAAGCCAAAACCTAAGAAAACGCCAACATGGCAAAGATGAACTAGCGCATTATGCCCACGCCTGCATGGATGTAGAGTATAATTTTCCTTTTGGTTGGGCGGAGCTCGAAGGCATTGCTAACCGTTCGGATTTCGATTTAAAACAGCACGCTCAATACAGCGGCAAAGACCTGCAATATTTTGATGACCTAAAAAAAGAAAAATTTTATCCTTATATTATTGAACCTTCCGGCGGAGTCGACCGGGCAGTCTTGGCATTTTTAATTGATGCCTACCATGAGGAAAAAGTTAAAGAAGATACCCGCGTGGTCTTAAAATTAAATAAGGATCTGACCCCGACAAAAGTAGCCATTTTGCCGCTTTTGCGCAACCGGCCGGAAATTGTGGAAATCGCTAAAAAAATTTCCCTGGATTTAAAAAAATCTTTTACTGCCGCTTATGACGATACCGGCTCTATCGGTAAACTCTATCGCCGGCAAGATGAGGTAGGCACGCTCTACTGCGTAACCATCGATGTGCAAACGCTGGAAGATAAACAGGTAACTGTGCGTGACCGTGATAGCATGCAGCAGGTAAGAATTTCGATCGATAAATTAAAAGAATATTTAATCAACCAACTTAGTTAAGGAAAGGCAGGGTTTAAAAAGTAATGGCAAAGAAATATGTTTATAGCTTTGGTGGAGGCAAAGGTGAAGGCAATGAAAGCATGAAGAACCTCTTAGGCGGAAAAGGTGCGAATTTAGCCGAGATGGCCGGTAACAAAAATTTAATGTTACCTGTTCCTCCGGGATTTACCTGCACCACAGAGGTCTGCATATATTATTATCAGAATAAAAAGAAATATCCCAAGGAATTAAAAGAGCAGGTTTTAAAAGCTCTGGCAAAGGTAGAAAAATTGATGGATCGGAAATTCGGAGATAGCAATAACCCGTTATTATTCTCCGTGCGTTCCGGAGCCAGAAAATCCATGCCCGGCATGATGGAAACAGTTTTAAATGTCGGCCTTACCGAAAAAACCATTCCCGGCCTCATCAAACAAAGCAATGGCAACAGCCGTTTCGTCTATGACGCTTATCGGCGCTTAATTATGATGTACTCCGATGTGGTTATGGAAAAAGCTGCTGGTATTGAGCCCAAAGGCGAAGAGGGTATCCGTAAGCAACTGGAAAAAATTATGCTGGATATGAAAAAAGAAAAAGGCTATTCTAGCGACACAGATTTAAACGTTGACGATTTGAAAAAACTCTGCGCGCAATTTAAAGTTAAAATTAAAAGTGTTTTAGGTAAAGAGTTTCCCGATGAGCCCTTAGAGCAGTTATGGGGCGGCATTGGCGCGGTATTTTCTTCCTGGAATGGAAAACGCGCTGTCAGCTATCGGCGCATTGAAAATATTCCGGATGCCTGGGGCACCGCCGTAAATGTACAAACCATGGTTTTTGGCAATATGGGTAATGACTCCGCCACCGGGGTTGCCTTCACTCGAAACCCGGGGAACGGTGAGAATAATTTTTACGGCGAATATTTAATTAACGCGCAAGGTGAAGATGTGGTCGCCGGTATCCGTACACCCGCGCCGATTAATGAATATTCTACCTCCAGCCATAATAAAGAACTGCTCACCTTGGAAATTGCCATGCCTAAGATTTATAAAGAGCTTTACGCAATACAAGACCGTCTTGAACAACATTACCATGATATGCAGGATATTGAGTTTACCATTGAAAAAGGAAAACTCTTTATGTTGCAGTGCCGCGTAGGAAAACGTAATGGCCCGGCAGCGGTGCGTATGGCCGTAGACATGGTTAAAGAAAAAATGATTAAAAAGGAGCAGGCAGTAATGCGCGTAACTCCGGCACAGCTTGATGAATTATTACACCCCATCATTGATCCTAAAACAGAATTAACGGTTAAACCTTTTGCTAAAGGCCTGCCCGCTGGCCCGGGTGGCGCTTGCGGACAGATTGTTTTTTCCTCTGGCGACGCAGTGGAATGGGCAAAAACCAACAAAAAAGTAATTTTGGTGCGCGAAGAAACTAACCCGGAAGATGTTGAAGGTATGCGCGTAGCCCAGGCGATTCTTACTGCCCGCGGCGGCATGACTTCACACGCGGCTTTAGTTGCCCGCGGTTGGGGTAAATGTTGTATTGTCGGCTGCAGCGCGATGCATGTTGATCTGGATAAAAAAACAGTGCAGGTCGAAGGTAAAACCTTAAAAGAAGGGGATTGGATCACCTTAAACGGTACCAAAGGCAATGTTTATGAAGGCCAACTACCCATGATGGATGCCTCCGAAGAAAATATGATACTCTCGGAGTTCTTAAAAATGTGCGACGCGATAAAAAAACTGGGTGTGCGCACTAACGGCGATACTCCAGCAGATGCGCAAAAAGCCCTGCAATTCGGAGCCGAAGGTATTGGGCTTTTTCGTACCGAACATATGTTTTACGGCAAAGGTTCGGACCAGCCTTTATTCCTGTTGCGCAAAATGATTGTTTCTAAAACCATTGCGGAAAGACAGCTAGCCCTGGATGAATTATTCCCGTTTGTAAAAAAAGATATTAAAGGAACCATCGCGGCCATGGACGGTTTTCCGGTAGTTATTCGTTTATTGGATCCGCCATTGCATGAATTCGTGCCCCGCGAGCAGGCAAAGCTTGAACAATTAGCTAAAGACTTAAATATTGACATGAAAGAGCTTACTAAAAGAGCCGAAGGCTTGCATGAATCAAACCCCATGATGGGGCATCGCGGCGTACGTTTAGGCGTAACTTATCCTGAAGTAAGCGCGATGCAAATCCGCGCGATTTTAGAGGCAGCCGCGGAATTAGTTAAAGAAGGCAAAAATCCTTACCCCGAAATTATGATTCCGGTGGTTTGTGATGTAAAAGAATTGGCCGACCAATTCGCGATTGCCGAGAAAATATATAGGGAAGTTTTGACAAAATACGGATTAAAGAAAATAAAGTATCTGCTTGGAACAATGATCGAGATTCCTCGGGCAGCGTTTGTGGCGGATAAACTAGCCAGTATAGCCAAATTCTTCTCCTTTGGAACCAATGATATGACTCAGATGGGTTTTGGTTTCTCCCGAGACGATATCGGCGGATTCTTACCGGATTATATTAAAAAAGGTATTCTACCGGAAGATCCTTTCCAAAGCATTGATCAGGAGGGAATCGGCGAATTAATTAAAATGGGCATCAAACGCGGACGCGCCACCAACAAAAACCTGGAAGTCGGCATCTGCGGAGAGCATGGCGGTGAACCTAAATCTGTTGAATTCTGTCACAATATTGGCATGGATTATGTCAGCTGTTCGCCATTTAGGGTACCAATTGCAAAATTAGCCGCAGCGCAAGCGGTAATTAAAAATAAGAAGTAATAAAAACAGGGGATGGTTCTCTTAGCTAGGAGAACCATCCCCAATAAAAACCTATGGAAGCCTTAAAAACATACCTTAAAGAAGTTCGATTAATTCCTCTTTTAACTGCCAAACAGGAAATTGAGCTAAATAAGCGCATCCGCAAAGGTGATGAAATTGCCCGTAAAGATATGATTCGCGCAAATCTACGCCTGGTAATTAATATCGCTAAACGTTATATGCGCTTGGGCACCCCATTTTTAGATTTAATTGAAGAGGGAAACCTGGGGTTAATGAAAGCCGTGGAAAAGTTCGACCACCGTAAAGGTTTCCGTTTTTCAACTTACGCTGCCTGGTGGATCAGGCAGGGAATTACCCGTTCGATTAGCGAACAAGGCAAGATGATTCGGGTTCCAGTATATATGAATGACTTAATTACCAAATGGAAGAAGACTAAGGAACGTTTAAGCCAAAAACTAAAACGCATTCCTTCTGACCTAGAAATTGCCAAAAAATTAAAGCTTGCCCCCGAAAAAACAGAAAAGATTAATTTCTGGATGTCCAGCACTACATCTTCTTTAGAAGCGCCAATTGGCGATGACAACGAAAATCAAATATCAGAATTAGTCGAAGATAAAAATGCTATTGCCCCCGATGCCGGGATTGTAAAACTCCTGGACCGGGAAAGAATCGATAATCTCCTAGAAGTAATGTCTGAGCGGGAGAGAGAAATTCTAGATTTGCGTTTTGGATTAAGCAGCACTAAACCTCAGACCCTGGCAGTGGTGGCTAAAAAGCTAGGCGTTTCACGCGAGAGAATTCGCCAGATTGAAGAGGCGGCTTTAAGAAAATTAAGAAAATTTGTCGTTGGCCAGGAGAAAGAACTTTAACCCTGAAAAAAGATGAGGAGTCCCACCATGGTAAATAACGCCCTTTTAGAAAAATCTATTCGTAATATTCCGGATTTCCCTAAACCAGGAATCCTTTTCCGCGACGTAACCACTTTAATCCAAAATAAAACTGCTTTTAAAAAATCCGTGGATTTACTGGCTAAAAAATATAAAGGTAAAGGATTTAATAAGGTAGTGGGGGTAGAGGCGCGGGGATTTATTTTTGGCGCGGCAGTCGCCTATAAAATTGGGGCAGGGTTTGTACCGGTGCGCAAAAAAGGTAAACTTCCCTATAAAACAATTTCCACTACCTATGAACTGGAATACGGCACAGATACTCTAGAAATCCATCAAGACGCAATTACCTCCGGTGAAAAGATTTTAATTATTGATGACCTCTTAGCTACGGGTGGCACAGTTAAAGCGGTAATTGAATTGGTAAAACAGCTGGGAGGAAAAGTCGCTGGAATCGGTTTTGTCATTGAACTGGTAGATTTAAATGGCAAGGATAAATTCAAAGAGTATCCGCTATATTCTTTGGTTAAGTTTCAAGGAGAATAATCTGCGCCTGTAGCTCACCTGGATAGAGCAAGAGTTTCCTAAACTCTGGGCAGCAGGTTCGACTCCTGCCAGGCGCATTTTTAAAAAAATGTATAACTTACACGCACATACTTTCTTAAGCGATGGTAACCTGCTTCCCTCAGAGGTAGCCGTACGCTATCAGGATAAAGGTTATTCGCTGATTGCCATCACGGACCACGCTGATTACAGTAATATCAAACAAATCGCAAAATCCATTGTAGAGTTCTGCAAACGCTGGCCAAAAGATTCTTCGATAAAAGTTTTGCCGGGAGTAGAATTAACCCATCTGCCTCCGGAACAGTTTAAGCCTTTGGCGGCTTTAGCCAGAAAAGAAGGAATTAAAATTATTATCGCCCACGGAGAAACTCCGGTTGAACCGGTAGCAAAAGATACAAACCACCTGGCGCTGATGGCGGATATTGATATTCTAGCTCACCCGGGTTTAATTTCTGATGCAGATACGCAACTAGCAAAAAAGCACAACATCTTCCTAGAAATTACCAGTAGAAAAGGCCACCGACAAACTAATGCCCATGTCATAAAACAAGCTAGAAAATTCGGCGCGAAATTAATTTTAAATAATGATAGCCACACCCCGGAAGATATTATCAGCCCCGCGGAATTAATTCAAGTCGGGTTAGATTTTGGGTTAACCGCAGCTGAGATTGATAAAATTTATGAAGATGTAAAAGTTTTCTTAATTAAAAGGGAGGGGAAATGAAATCTTTCACAAAACTAGCTTTCCTATTTACTATCTGCTACCTACTAACTACTACTCTTACGGGTTGTTCAACCACCCCGAACAGCCGAATAGAACCTCAGGCAATTATAAAATTTACTGATGTACCGATACCTACAGGCTTAAAACCTCTGCCTCAGGCATCATACTCTTTTGAAAGTTCAGGGGTACGCGTAGGTGTACTAAAATATCAAGGCAAAGCCAATATTGACCAGATAATTAATTTTTATAAAGAGCAGATGCCGATGTACAACTGGAATTTGGTCAATATTATTGAGTATAATCAGCGGCTAATGAACTTTGAGCGGGAAAATGAAACCTGTATAATTACCATGCAACCGGCTGGCTTTTGGAATGAGGATGCTCTAGTGACCATCTCCTTAGGCCCCAAATCGCAAAATTCAACTAAAAAGGTCACATCTCCAATTAAATAAAAATATACTTGACAAATAAAGAGTTATAGGTAAAATATTTATAAGTGACTTAATAGAAATTATCCTAGGCAATACAATTATAAAGCCTAGTTAACCATATATCCACAACAGTTAACAAAAAAGGAGGAGTAAAAAATGGGTAAACGCTTGATTTTAGTATTAGCGCTTGCTTTAGTAGTAGGCTTAACATTTAGCGCTGCCTACGCTGAAGTTCAGAATGTAAAGGTATCTGGTGATATCACAATGAGTGGTATCGCAAGAAACCATTTTAATTTGGTTAATAATGCAGTTTCAGGGACCCCAGGTGGAGACAAGAGTGTTTTAAAACAGAATTTCTTAATGTCTCAGATCAGGGTTCGCATTGATGCCGACCTTACAGACAATGTTATGGCCACCGTAAGAATGATCAATGAAAGAATCTGGAACGGACAAAACGATACTAACAATGGTGGTACCTCTAGTAGTAATAGCACCAACATTGATCTTGATCTAGCTTATGTTGCTTTGAAAGAATTTTTGTATTCACCTTTAACCTTAACTGTAGGCCGCCAGGAAATTAAATTCGGTAACGGTTTTGTTATCGGCAATGCAAAAGCTTTTGGTACTTCATCAAGCATTCCTACTGACTTATCAGAAAGAAAAGCTTTTGATGCCATACGCGCCACCTTAAACTATGATCCATTAGTTGTGGATTTAGTTTACGCTCAAGTAAAACAAAGTGCCACTAATGACAGAAATACCGTGAGCTTAACTGGTATTAACGCTAATTATACAATCAATAAAAAAGTGAATGTTTCAGGTTATTACTGGTTAAAAAGAAATAATAACCACACAGGCACTAATGTTTCCACCAGAACTGATGAACTTTCCACAATTGGTGGTTTAGTTTCTACTACTCCAATTGAAAACTTAACCGCTTCCTTAGAAGGTGCTTATCAGTTTGGTAGGAATACCGAAACAGCATCCACAACACAAAAAAGACATGACGCTTGGTCATTGCAAGCAATGGCAGATTATACCTTTGCCAAAGTAAAAACAACACCCAAAATTGGTGCATCTTATACCTATCTTTCCGGAGCTAAAAAAGATGGCACTAAAAATCAGGGTTGGGATCCTTTGTTCTATGATCAAAAACTCAACAATATCGTTTACACAATCCTACCTTTTTCTAATATGAATGCTTTTAATGTAAGAGGTAGCATGAAACCGGTTGAGGATGTTACTGTATCTGTGGTTTATGGATACTACGATGTAGCTCAAAAGAACGGTGCAGATTTTACTATTCCTAACACCTATGATAACGGAGCTACTTATGGTAGTGGTACCGGAACATATACCGGCAAAAGACACCTTGGTAGCGCTCTTGACGGTACTATCACTTATGATTATACTGAAGATGTACAGTTTGGCTTAACCGCTGGTTATTTCTTACCGGGCGGCGCATTATCTAGTAATTCAGCTAATGCCTCTCAGTTAATCGGTTCAATGAAAGTTACATTCTAATACAAGTTATCTAGAAACACTAACCCTCGGAGGGTGAAAATCCTCCGAGGGTTTTTTATTAATGGAAAAGAAAAAGTAGACAGTCTATATAACCCACTGTAAATAATAATGTTACATAACAAATACTGACAGGACAATTACCCGTATTTGTTTTACAACATTTGTTATTGCATACAGTTACATAAACTGTCTACTAAATAATTTCTATTGACATATTGCTTGGTAATGTTAAAATATAACATTGTTATCAAAGGAGAATATTATTAAAGTCATGTCTTTTAAAATTAATAAATTATGCACAATTGTTTTGGTCATATCTTTAATTGCCTGTCCTGTTTTTGCCGCGCAAGCCAACAATCCAGCTCCCGAAGAAGTAAAATACAGCCCAAAAAATCTTCAAGATAAAGATGCCATGCAAGCCGAAATGGATTTTTATGCCGGCAATGACCATGAGGCGGAGTTAATCTTTACAGGCCTACAGACAAAGAAAGACCATAATATCGCGCTATGGAACAATCAGTTGGGTTCTTTATATTTAACGCAAGGCAAGCTTAAAGAAGCCAAAGACGCGTTTATGGAAGCCTATGTTTTAATGAATGATATTACCGCCTTTAAAAGCCTAGAATTACGTTCTGTGGGGTTAACCAGCTCTGAGATGACTAAAGGATATAAAGGAGACCCCTATGAAAAGGTGTTTAACTCTTTTTATGTCGGGATACTGCTTTACGCGGATAACGACCTGGAAAACGCGCTGGCGGCTTTTAAAAATGGCATTTTATGCGATTCTGATGTTACCGGCAAACTTTATAAAAGTGACGTGGCGTTATTATATTTAATGGCCACCCGCCTTGAGCTGCTGCAAAAAAATCAATCGATGGCTGATGATTTATTTAAACAGGCGACGGAAGCCTATTATCTTTCCCATCCGGATAATCGCGGGCTGGTTTCTCAAAAACAGGGCTTATTAGATGATTTAGATAAAAAACAAAAAGAATTGCTGGATAAAGAAACTAAGGCAAATGTTAAACTAGAAAAAGTAATTACCACCCTCAAAGCCGAGATTGGCAAACTTGAGGCGGATATTAAATCGGCCGGAGACAAAATTGAAGAAAATAATCGTAAGATCAATATTGATAGCCTAAAAGATTTCATTAATCCCAATAATAATACTTTAATCTGTATGGAAACCGGCCGGGGACCCCTTAAATACCAAACCGGCACCTATGGAGAAAAAGCAGTTTTTACGATAAAACCGCATCCGGTGGCGAGTTTTAGCATTATAATTGATAATTTTACGCAAATTAAAACGGAGAGTTTTCTTAAAAATAATGATGTCTATTATCAAGCCTCGACCCGCGGCGGAAGAGTTATGGATAGCATGTTAAAAGGTAAGGCGGAATTTAAACAAACTACGCAAGATATTTCAAATGTGCTTTCTACTGCGTCACAGGTTTATGATCCTTATGGAGTGTTTGCTCTGCTTAGTTTCGCTACAGGAGCAGTTAGTAATGCCACCAATCCTTATGCTGACGCTCGGCATTGGAGCCTGTTGCCTGCGGAGTTGCAATTAATTTCTTTACATTTAGCTCCCGGAACGCATCAGTTACAAATTAACGCCTATGATTCCACGGGTAAAACAATTGAAAGCTCCAAAATAAGTGTTCAAATTACGAATAACTCTAATAATGTCATTTTTAAACGCTTCCGTGGGGTAGAATCTTAAAATGAAAAAATTACTTTTTGTAATATTTTTGACATTTTCGCTTTCTGGATGCGTTAGTGTGAATCCTTATGTTTTAAGTAAAGGGCAAACCTCTCTGGATTTAACCAATAATCGCGGAGTGGCCTTATTTACAATGAAAGTCGATAATTCAGGAGGCACCCGCCTTTCTTTATTAAGTTTTATGGCACGTGAAGTTAATCAATATAAGCCTTATAATACTTTAGGAGTATTTACCCTGCCGCTTTTACCCGAAAACTATTCAACCACGGATAATTTATATTTTTGTTCAGTAGTTTTAGGCAGCGGAATTTACCGGCTTGACGCGTTTAATGGAATGGTTAATTTATTTTTTGGCATTCCACACTCACTTAAAACGGATAAGATTTTCGATATTTACCCAAATAAGATAAATTATCTTGGTCGTTTAGATTTTGGTAATTTTAATGCCCAGCTACCTTTTACATCCTTAATCAAAATCGAGGATAACTCTGAGCAAGAGATATTAAAATTCAAAGAAATCTTTCCGGTATTAAGAGATAAGCAAATTAGCAAGGATTCATTTTATTAAAAAGGAGTGGTAATGAAAAATCATATATTTATTTGTATGTTTTGTTTGTGTTTAGCTGGATGCGCTACAGTAGAAACTTCTTATACTAAGACCGTGCCTTTAGACCAGGATGATGGGCTCGGAGGGACAGGAATTGAAGCCACGGATATCCGTACTGTTTCCAGAAAAATGGCAGAATCAATTTTGAATGTCCCGCAAATAATGAATGCCCAAGGATCGCCGATAATCGCGCTGCTTCCGGTAAAAAATTCAACGCGTTTCATAATTAATAAGGATATCTTTACTAAAAAAATCCGCATTCAGCTTAACCAAAACGCTCAGGGTAAAATGACCTTTCTTGCCCGTGACCGCATTGATGATATTTTAAAAGAAAGACAATCTAAGCGTGATGGATTAGTCGGTTCAAGCAAGAGCGTGGATTTAAAGGGCGTGGATTTCTATTTAACCGGCGAGTTGATGGGATTAAGTAAAGCCAACCAGGGAGACAGGTCGGATTATATCTCGATGTCCTTTCAGCTGATTGACGCCGAGACTTCAGAAATTATTTGGGAAAATGAATACGAAGTTAAGCGCGTGGGTACATCCGGAGTGGTTTATCAATAATCCTTAAAGCTAGGAGATGACTAATATGCGTAAAAAAATATTTTTCTTATTTTTGGCTGGTTTAATTGCTGGTTGTGTTGGAGTTCCAGCTAAAGGAGTTAAACCTACAAAAGCATCTCAACTTTATGAGGAAACGGAGACCTTTGTTTACCTGAGCAAGGGAATGAATAAACGGCTTCTTTTGGCGGATCAACAAATATCTGCAACTGAAGATGGCCGGCTGATTGTAAAGGCTAAATTATTTAATAAGTTATCAGAGAATTTACGCGTGCAGTTTCAAACTATATTTAAAGATAAAGACGGCTATCCTACCGGAGATGAAACGAATTGGGAGCTAGTCGTTATTCCACACAATGCTTATTATTATTATGAGGTTAAAGCCATGAATACTCAAGCGCAAAAGTATGTTACGCGTTGCCGCTATGCTGAATAAGGAGAGCCGGTTATGATTATAAAAACTTTTATCTTTTTGTTAAGTTTTAGTTTTTTAACCTTAAATGGTTTTAATGCCTTCGCACAAGATCAGACGAAGAAAATTTATACTTACGAACAAAACAGTATTAGCGGCAATGTCATTAAAAAAGATTTAAAAATTAAAGTTGCGGTTTTTGTATCCGAAAATAACTTAAAATTTAAGGATAGCCTATTTAATCCTCCAGTTGATGAGCTTTTAGAAACAAAGATAATTTCTGTAGATAAAGCTGATATTAAGATCGATAACAGCCAGAAACCACCGCAGAAAAAAGCAGACACGCAGTTAATTACCGGACTCTTGACGGATGCTTTGCGTGAAAGCGGAAAATTCGCTATTGTTGAACGGCAGGATGTTAACGCTATTCTTAGAGAAGCAGAGTTTAGTAGCTCTAAATGGGTCAATCCGGAGCAGGCAAATAAAATTGGAGTGATTTCCGGAGTTAAGTATATTGTGATTTCCAATTTACTTAAAAGTGAATCCGGAGAAAGAATAGGAGTCAATAATTATGCGCTAGCTTTACGGCTGTGTGAAGTTGAAACTGGTAATATATCCGCCACCGGACAGGGTGAAGGAGCGACTATAAAAGATACGATTGCCAGCGCCGTAAAGAATTTTTCAGCTAAAATTAATAGCCAGCCCTGGAACGCCCGAATTGTAAAAATTGAAGGGGCTTTTGTTTATCTTAATGCCGGAAGCGATGAAGGCTTAAAGAAGAAGAATGTGTTAGAAGTTTATAAAATCAATAATAAAGTTATCGATCCTGCAACGAATAAAATTTTAGGTACGGATAAGTCAAAAGTGGGCAGGCTTGAAATTGTGGAAATTTTAAGTTCGGATTTGTCAAAGGCCAAAATTTTGGATTTTACTGAACCATTTAATATGGATTTTATCGCGCAGGCAAATCCGACTTCGGGTGTTGGTACTGATGAGACCGCGCAATGGAAACAGATTCATGGAGATGTTCCTACGCAAGAAGCTAAAGTTGAAGCTTCAGAGAATCCTCTTTCTCTGCCTGAAACTTCCAATATGAACATGCCTATTGAAGGGTTAGTACAAATTACTAGTCCAGCAATAGTTATGATTACTACTGTCAGTAACAGCGGTGGTAGCTTAGGCAGCGGTTTTCTTATCAGCTCCGATGGAATTATTGTTACTAATTACCATGTCATTAAGGGGGCGGAAGGCTTAGGCGTAAAATTTGCGCAGGAAAAAGAATTAATTACCAATGTCAGCGTAATAAAAACCGATGCTGTGCGTGATATCGCTTTAATTAAAATTAATACTCCGGTAAATGTCACTCCTTTGCTTCTGGGAGATTCAGAGCAAATAACTGTAGGCGAGCGTGTGGTTGCTATTGGCAACCCACAAGGCCTGCAGAATACAGTATCCGACGGCCTAGTGAGCGCGGTGCGCGATGCCGGCGGCGTAAAGCAAATTCAAATTAGCGTCCCGATTTCTCATGGTTCAAGCGGAGGAGCACTGATAAATATGCGCGGACAGGTTATTGGTATTACTTCCTCGGGCATTGATCAAGCACAGAACCTGAATTTTGCTATCCCTATAAATTACGTTAAAGAGTATCTGCAATAGGATTTAACAAGGACCTTCCTTAATTAACTCTTAATATGCTAAATCTTGCTTTTATCTATCACATGCACCAGCCTTATTACAAGAACCTCTTGACAGGGGAGAGCGATCTACCCTGGGTCAGGCTACATGGGGTCAAAGATTATCTGGATATGGTGCAAATCTTAGAGAAGTTTCCCAAGATGAAATTGACCTTTAATGTGGTACCATCTTTATTTGAACAAATTGAAGATTATAATAACGCCGGGCTTGAAGATAAATACTTAAAGCTATCCAGAAAACCTGCCGAGCAGTTAACCAAAGCCGATAAAGAATTTATCCTGCAGAATTTTTTCTCCATCAATAAGGATAAGGTAATTGCTTTTTCTCCGCGCTACTACCAACTGTATTTTAAGAAAAAATCCGGCCAGGAATTTAACCTTGCCGATTACCTTGACCTGCAGGTCTGTTTTAACCTTTTCTGGATTGATCCGTCTTTTAGAATAAATATCCCAGAATTAAAAAAAGTTGTGGATAAAGAAAGGTTTTTTTCGGAAGCCGATAAACATATTGTTTTAAGCCAACAGTTAGAAATCTTAAAAGGAATACTTCCGGCTTATAAAAAAACTCAAGCTAGCAAACAGGTTGAGATCAGTGTAACCCCTTATTACCATCCGATCTTACCCCTACTTTATGATACCAATATCGCCAAAGAGGCAAATAAAAAAACGCTTCTGCCTAAAGAAGGATTTAATTACCCCCTGGATGCCAAATATCAAATCGATAGCGGAGTAGAATTTTATAAGCAAAGATTTGATACTCAGCCGCTAGGCATGTGGCCGTCTGAAGAGGGGGTAAGCGAGCATATATTGCCCTACATCATTGAATCCGGAATAAAGTGGATTGTCGCTGACGAAGCAATTTTGTTTAAATCTTTGAAATTAAAAAAACGCGATACTAAATTACTTTACCAGCCGCACCTTTTAAAAAGAAAAGAAGGCCAGCTGAATATTGTTTTTCGCGACCGCAATCTTTCAGATTTAATCGGCTTTTCCTATTCCGATATGAAAGAAGTAGCTGCGGTAAATAATTTTATGACGCATTTAGAAAATATTAATAAAGCTTTTTCCGCCAAAGGCGGACCCGCCTACGGCGGAAAGAGCAAAGACATTTTAGTGACCATCGCCATGGATGGAGAGAACGCCTGGGAATATTTCCGCAATGATGGCCATGATTTCCTGGATTTACTATATAAGCGTATCAGTGAAAGCGAATTTATAAAAACTACTACCGTTAGTGATTATTTAAAACTTAATCCGGCAAAAAGAGTAATTAAGCGCCTAAGCGCGGGATCCTGGATTTACGGAGAATTCGGAAAATGGATTGGCAACCCTTATAAAGTTAAAGCCTGGGAATGGCTGGCGCATGCGCGCAAGTCGATTGCCGAAACTAAAAACCCCGGGGATTTAGCTTGGAAACAAATATATATTCTAGAGGGAAGTGACTGGTTCTGGTGGGCAGGAGAAGACCCGGATGGTTCATTTGACCGGCTATTCAGGCTGCATTTAACTAACTTTTACCAGCTCATTAAACAAGCACCTCCGGCATATCTTGCCAACCCCTTAGTGCCCTAATACCATCGCCGACACACAATCACTTGTATCTCATTGTTACTTTGACACAAACTATTGTATTTTGTCATTACCAGGCACTAACAACTCCAACCACTTAACCCCTTGACATAAATAGGGTTTTATGTTACAAATATAGCCAATGAATAAGAAAGAAATTTACGAGCATCTGGCTAATATTTATCTGGATGCCTCTTCAAAATCTTCAAAAAAAAGACGCGGGTTTAATACTTATCCCAAAACTGTCCGGCATATAATTATCATCGGAACCGTTCTGGTTTTAGGATTGGGCAGTTTGACCACCTATTCCCATGTTTCTAACCGCGCCCCGGTGGGCCAAATTGCTTTATTCTTACATCAAGATGCGGCAAAAATTAATTTTAATTTTGACCCGGCCAAAAAAGAAACTTTTTCCTTAAATCTTAAACATTTAAATTTATCCAAATATAAAACTCTGGCTTTTGCGGTAAGAAAAACCAATCCTAAAGATATAATTTCATTGCGCGTAGAATTTACTAACCGTTTTAACGAGAGGTCTGAAATTTACATCAAAGATATTTCCAGTAAGTGGGCAGACAAAAAAATAGATTTTAAGAATTTCGCTAAAATTAATAACTGGAGCCAAATGAAAGAATTGGCTTTCAGTATTGAAGAATGGAATGCTCGGGAAAAATCAGGAATTGTTTATCTGGATAACATTTGCGTCTTAAAATAGGAGGAGAGGCTAAATGCGCATTATAACCATCTCGAATCAAAAGGGAGGTTGCGGTAAAACCACAACCAGCATAAATTTAGCGGCAGCACTGGCAACTAATCAACGCAAAGTTCTCTTGATTGACCTTGACCCTCAGGCACATGCCACCAGCGGCCTGAATATTAAAGCGGATTTGAGCATTTATAATGTCCTCTCTAAAATTACTAATAAAAAATGCAAACTTGAAGAAATCATTCAAAATTTAGGGGAGAATTTTGATCTTGCCCCTTCGAGCATAATTTTAAGCACTCTGGAACAGGAGTTAAGCGGAGAAATCGGTAGGGAATCCCGGCTCTGTGATACCCTGAAAATTTTTAAGAATAATTATGACTATATTTTAATTGATTGCCCGCCAAACTTAGGTATTCTTACTATTAACGCCATTCGAGCAGCCAATGAGATTATTATTCCGGTAGAAGCCAGCAGATTTTCACTCGAAGGCGTAAGCCAACTGACCAGTATTATTAATTTGATCGCCGAAAGATTAAATCATAGCGTAGAATTTAGGATTCTGGTCACTAATTTTGATTCCCGTCTGCGGCATTCATTTACTATGCTAGAAAGAATTAAAACCGATTATAAAAATAGGATGTTTTCCAATATTATTCACGTGAATGTAAAATTAAAAGAAGCTCAGAACGAAGGCCTAAACATCTTAGCTTATGATAAATACTGCCGCGGAGCAAAAGATTATTTCTCGCTTTCTCGGGAAATTATCACTCAGGAAAATACCCCCACACTTAATCAAACAGTAGAAAAAACTACCGTAAATAAAGCTTTTGATAAACGCATGAAAGAAATTCTTAAAAAAGAACTGCCTAAATTAAATGAAGTTGTGCTCACGGTCAAAGCACCCGATGCCAAAGAAGTTTACCTGGCCGGAGAATTTAACAACTGGAAACTTGATGAGGACAGCCGCATGGAACAAACTAACGGCTGCTGGACTAAGCGCTTGGATTTAAACAATGGTAAATACCGTTACCGTTTTGTCATTGATGGGAACTGGACTGAAGATCCGGCTAATCCGCTGACTCAATTAAATACTTACGGCACCCTGGATTCTCTGCTAGAAGTAAATAAATAGTTATTAACAAGGTAGGGGACGTTTAAACGTCCCCTACTAAACAGGATCAAATCTTAAAATGACAACCCCACAGGATGAACAAGAGATTCGCGAAGGCAAATTCTTCGCCGTAATTTCGTATGTCTCGTTTCTTTGCATAATTACTTTGATTTTAAAAAAAAGCAACAAGTTCGCCCTTTTCCATGCTAAACAAGGATTAGTGCTATTTGTAATGGAAGTAGCGGCATTCATACTTTCAATTATTCCTTTTTTAGGCTGGCTGATCGGGATTTTTGGATACGCTTTATTCCTATTGGTTTCTTTATGGGGAATTATGCAGTCTGCCCTGGGTATTTACAGTCGCATACCGGTTATAACCGAGATATCAGAGAAAGTTATCCTTTAAGTAAAGAAGGAGGCTACTATGGCTTTAAAAAATAAGAAAAAGATCAAAAAAGCAACAAAGAAATCAACTAAAAAAACAGTTAAAAAGGTAGTTAAAAAAGTTATAAAAAAATCAGTAAAAAAGCTGATTAAGAAGAAAACCGGCAAAAAAAATCCGGTATCCAAAAAGAAGCCCATAAAAAAATCCGCTAAGCCCGAAGGCAATCTTATCGGCTTAATCACACATTATTTTCCCCATGTCCAAGCCGCAGTAATCAAACTAAAAAAGCCACTGGCCAATGGAGATACGGTAAAGATAAAGGGGCACACCACTGATTTAACACAAATCGTTGCCTCCATGCAGATTGACCGAGTAGAGATCCAAACAGCCAAAAAAGGCGATGAAATCGGGTTAAAAGTAGCCTCCAGAGTAAGGCAAGGCGACAAAGTCTACAAAATTTAGCTGGAGCCTCAATCTTAATTTAACCTTTAAATCTTCGAAATCAATTCCCTAAAAATCACTTGTTTTATTGAGTAAATTTGTGCTTGACAATTTGAAATTTAAGTGCTAATTATGAGTAGGTACTCAAAATAACCTGGGCGTTAAATGTAGGTAAAAATGGGTAAAATAAATGCGACTACGCGGAAGACCAAGGAAATATAGGATAGTCAAGCTTGACCCTAGAATCAGCCAATTTAGCCCCAGAGGCAAGCCTGGAAGACCGGATGAAGTAGAACTAAAGATGGATGAATTTGAGGCTTTAAGGCTGGCAGATTACCAAGGTTTAAACCAAAAAGAAGCAGCCAAATCCATGCGCATATCCCAACAGACTTTTAGCCGGATTTTAAGGAAGGCATACAAGCTAATCGCTAAAGGGATAACTACCGGATCAGCGATAAGAATCCAGGGCGGCCAATATATAATCAGTTCCCGCATAGATTCATTACCAACTCGAAGGCCAATAATCAAAGACAATTTCAAATAAAAACTTATCCTAAGGTTAGCTTGAGCATTCATTTTGACTTGATTTTACCCTACTTTACCCTTTAGGTCTACTTCCTATAATATATCTTATGTTAACTTGTCTATCTTAGCTAAGTGTTTCTAAAGCCATGAAGGACAAAGGTTTATTTAAGGCTGTTTTTAAGCTGTGGAAAAACAGTTTCTCCTTTACTTAAACTTACCGGCTTATTTTATTCATAACAATTCTAGGCAGAGTTCTATATAGGATTCCTGGGATTTTTTGCTTCTAATTGAAGATTTTATTTAGCGGGTTAAAACGGTAATTGCGGGATAAATTGACCCCTCTCCAAAGCGATTATTTATGCGGTCTAGGGCCTTTATAAGCTCCTCCCTGCGGATATCTTCACTAAGTAAGGGCGAATAGATACCCCTAGAAAGACTGCTGCAGGTGACCCCAATTGCCCGAATTCTGGGATTTTTTAGGGCTAATTTTGTCATTATTTTAAGCGCTCTTTGACAGATTTCATAACCATCATTAATTGCCGATTGATGCGTTTTCTGGGCCCCAAAATTGCCGATTTGCGGATCATTTAGCCAAAGATGCACAGTTGCGCTAATCAAATTCTGCTGCCTGAGCCTGGTAGCAACCATTTCAGATAATAGTCTGATCCAAGCCTGGATAACCTGGGAGTTTATTTGAACTGTTGGCAAAGTATATGAATGACTTATTGACTTTGGCAATTCATTAGACTTACCGGGATTTTCATCAAACTTACCGGGATTATCATTAAAAAATCCCGGTAAGTCTAGATATAAATCCCAACAGGTTTTTAAACCACTAGCTATAAAATTAGCCCCGATTTTTCCACCCATACCACAAAGTTTATCCAACGAAGTTTGCCTTAAAATTTGTTCAAAATTAGAATCATCAATTAAGGTTATGCCATCCGGTTTATTCAGCTTAGAAGCCAGCTTAGCCAAAAGCCAGTTTTTGGCAATCCCTACTGAAGCAGTAATGTTAAAGTTTGCATAGACCTGCTCTTTGATCTTTTTGGCTAAATTTAGGGGGTCTGGGTGGCCAGCAAGTTCCAATTGAAACTCATCAATTGAGGCATAATTTAAAGGTAGATCATAGCTCTTCAACAGCTGGAATATTTGCTCTGAAGTCCAGATATATTTAGCCTGATCTGCTGGAACAAACTCTAATTTTGGACAGATGCTAAAGGCCTCTTGGGAAGACATTCCGGAATAGATCCCTAAAGCCTTAGCCGCGTAGCTTGCCGCGCAAACTACCGTGTGCATTTTGTTGCCACGCGAACCAACAATTAAAGGCTTATCTTTAAGCCGGGGATTAATTGCCTGTTCAATCGAAGCAAAAAAAGCATCCATGTCTATATGTAATATCATATCTAATCTAAAATTCTAAACCCTAAACTCTAAATCCTAAACAAATCCTAAATTCAAAACTCGAAACATTAAAACTAATGTTTGAGTTTTAAGTTTATAGTTTCGAGTTTGTTTAGAGTTTAGGATTTCGGATTTAGAGTTTCTACCAAATTACTCTATTATTCTATCAATCTGCCAGCGGAAGGTGGAATTATTAAATGAAATCTGGTACATTTGGCCTGCGCAAAGTACGGAAAAATAATTAATCAAGGCCTGGCCCAGGTGTTCCTGCCAGTTATAGGTAATGGTTTCGACTTTATATTCTTTGTCATGCCAGGTAAAACTTTGAGGGAATATCTTGGCATGCTTAAAATGCGCCAAAACTTCAATGCGCTCATTTAAGGCCTCAGGATTAAAACCGGTTTTATCCGGTTCAAACCTATCCCAGCGGGCTTTAGGGCTAAAGCTGTTCTGATGCATACTTGTTAGCAGATTAATATTTCCTAATTACTGTGATAAGTTTACCAATTACCTTAAACTCTTCAAAGATTGGCGGATAATTGCTATTGGCCGCTTCCAGATGAAACTTACCGGCTTTACTACGCAATCTTTTTAAGGTCACTTCATTATTATCCAATAGCGCGGCCACAATATCATTATTATCAGCACTCGGGCGTTTCTTAATAATCGCCACATCGCCATCCA
>JAPLMA010000084.1 GCA_026387255.1 Candidatus Omnitrophota bacterium
GCCTTTACCTATCTAAATCTTTTCGGAGAGGCTTTTCATAATTTTATTGATGGTTTGGCCATTGCCGCGAGCTTTATCATTTCCATTAAATTAGGGATTGTTACGACGCTGGCGATTATTTTACATGAGATTCCCAAGGAGTTGGGAAACTTCGGAGTACTTATTTATGGCGGTTTTAGCCGCAAAAAAGCCCTGCTTTATAATTTTATTTCAGCGTTGATGGCAATAATTGGAGCGCTAACAGGTTATTTTATCTCTGATTTTATGCAGGGTTTTTCTACTTTTATTATGCCTTTAACTGCAGGAGGATTTATTTATATTGCCATGTCAGACCTTATTCCGGAAGTGCATAAAGAGAGTAATCAAAAACGTGCTACTTTAGCTTTTATTGCTTTTTTATTGGGTATTGTTTTTATGGCAGTCGCTAAGAAATTCTTACCATGTTAGTCAAAGATTAGACATTAATCCGCAAAATAAATTCTATGAAGATCAAAGCGTTGGCTTTAATTTCCGGAGGCCTGGATAGTTTATTAGCCGCTAAGCTTATTCTGGATCAAGGATGCGAGGTTATCGGATTGCATTTTAAGATTCCCTTCTGTAAGATAGATATAAAAAAAAGTTTTCCGGATATTGGTATAAAAATAATTGAAGTGGATTTAGGGGGAAAATTTCTTAAGCTTATTCGCCAACCGCATTATGGTTTTGGTTCAAATATGAATCCTTGCATTGATTGTAAGATTCTTATGTTTAGCCAAGCCAAGGAGTTAATGTCTGGATTAGGGGCTAAGTTTATTATTACCGGTGAAGTACTCGGCCAGCGTCCGATGTCTCAGAATAAACAGGCCTTAAAGTTAATCCGACAGAGAAGCGGCCTGGATGATTTATTACTGCGGCCGCTCTCGGCGCAGTTTTTCCCTCCGAGTTTGGCGGAGAAAGAGGGCTGGGTTAAAAGAGAGAAATTACTTAATTTTAATGGCCGGATGCGCATTCCGCAGATGCGGCTGGCTCGCGATTTAGGCCTTAATGATTACGCCAATCCTGCCGGAGGATGTTTGTTGACCGATCCTGGTTTTTCTAAAAGATTAGTAGAACTCTTGGCACATGATGAATTAAATTTGGAAAATTTAGAACTTTTAAAGGTGGGCAGGCATTTTCGTTTAGGGGAACATACCCGGTTGGTGGTGGGTAGGGATAAAGGTGAAAATAACCAATTGGCTCAATTAGCTCGGGCAAGGGACTATTTATTTAGCCCACAGAAAGATCTCGCCGGCCCTACTGCTTTGGCCAGGGGGCTAATTAACCAAGAGTTAATTTTTTTATCTAGCCAGATAACTTCCGCTTATACGGATGCTCTGGGTTTAAAGAAGATCGGGGTATTTTATCGACAGCTGCCCGCAGTTAAAGAGAATCTGCATCAGATACCCTATTTGCCAAAAGAAAATTTTGCGTATTTATTCATATGAAAGAAGCCGGGCTTTATACCCGTTTAGATAACCGCTGGGTACAGTGTCAACTTTGCGCGCATAGCTGTAAAATTCCAGAGAGTAAATTTGGTTTCTGTGGAGTAAGGCAGAATATTTCCGGTATTCTTTATACGCATAATTATGCTAAACTTGTCGCCGCCAACGTCGATCCGGTTGAGAAGAAGCCACTGTATCATTTTCTTCCCGGGACATCAACTTTTTCCATTGCTAGCGCAGGGTGTAATTTCCGTTGCGGTTTCTGCCAAAACTGGGAAATTTCTCAGTTTGATCCCCGCTCGCTTATGCTCGCGGGGACTTCGTTGGATAAAAGATCTAAAGGATTTGATTTTATTAATCAGTATCCGGGTGATGATTTTAGCGCGGATAAAGTTGTAAAACTAGCGCAGCAATTTAATTGCCGTAGTATTGCCTATACTTATACTGAGCCAACGATTTATTTTGAGTTTGCTTTAGAGACAGCCAAGTTGGCTAAAGAAGCAGGCCTGCGGAATATATTTGTGACTAATGGCTATATGAGCCGGGAGGCAATTTCTTTACTGGTGCCTTATCTGGACGCCGTTAATATTGACTTGAAATTTTTTAAAGAGAGTTCTTATCAAAGGATATGTTCTGCTTCGCTTGGCCCGGTTCTTGATTCCATACAATTATTAAATGCTGCCGGAGTTTGGATTGAGATTACTACTTTAATTATTCCCGGCCAGAATGATACTCCTGAAGAGTTGAGGGCAATGGCTAAGTTTATTGCCGCGATAAATAAGGATATCCCTTGGCATCTATCGCGTTTTCATGCAGATTATAAGTTTAAAGATTATGCGCCTACTCCTGAACGTACGCTTAAACTGGCTTATGATTTAGGTATAAATCAAGGATTGCATTACGTATATGTCGGCAATTTTGGTGCCTGGGGGCAGGATACTTTGTGTTCCAGCTGCCGGAAGCTTTTGATTAAGCGGGAGGGATTCCAAATATTAGAATCTCATCTGGCGAAAAATAGCTGTGTATTTTGCCAAACAGCTTTACCGGGAGTGTTTTAGTAGGGAATAGGCATGCCTGTTCCCTACTAAGCTAAAAATTGGCAAGCTAAAAATTGATATTGACAGTTTTTGAGGTTAGGGTTAAAATAACTTAATAGTTGATTTAGCCTACAATCTTACCCCTAAAAATCAATAGGGGTAAAATTTTACATAGAGTAAAATTTTACAACTTTTCTATGGCGCCAGAGAGTAATCAATTTAATTCTAAAAAGTGTATTGTATTTTTTGATTTCGATAATACTATTGCTACTTGCGATGTTTTTGATAATATGCTTTTGCTTTTTTCCAAAGATGACCGTTGGGTAGAACTGGAAAAAAGATGGAAGAGCGGCAGGATCGGCTCCAAGACTTGCCTGGAAGGCCAGTTGCGGGGTATGGATTTAAATAAAAAATCTTTGGATGCTTATTTGCCTAAGATAAAACTGGATCCTTATTTTAAGCCAATCTATAAGTTTCTCTTAGCCAGGAAAATAAAAACCTCGATTTTAAGTGATAACTATGATTACATCCTTAACCGGGTTTTAAAAATTAACGGAATAAATAAGCTTAAAGTTTATGCTAATAAATTAAGTTTTTCCGGGGGTAAAATAATCACAGATTATCCTTTTAAGGATAAAGATTGCCAGATTTGCGCGCATTGTAAGACGAAAAACCTTTTGGCAAAAGCCTCGAAAGATTCGATAATCATTTATGTTGGTGATGGAGAATCAGATATTTGTCCGGCTAAGCATGCGCATGTGGTATTTGCCAAGGACCATTTGCTGAGGCATCTTAAAGATAGTAAACTGGATTATATGGCCTTCTATAATTTAAAAGATGTTTTCACCTATTTAAAAAGGAAATTAATGTGAACCCAAAACAATTGACCAAGGAATCCAAGCATAAAAAAACGATTACCCATGATGAGCTTTTGGACCTAGAGGCAAAATATTGCTCTTGGGGGGATACGGTGCATTATGCCGAGAAGCTGAATATATTTAAGAGCGCCGAAGGAAGCTATCTTTATGACCGTCAGGGGATAGAGTATCTGGATTTACAAATGTGGTATTCGGCAGTTAATTTCGGTTATCGGAATAAGCGTCTGAATACTGCTTTAAAAAATCAGATTGATGTCTTACCGCAATTGGCCTGTCAATATTTGCATGAGGAGAAGATTCGGTTGGCCGCGAAATTAGCGCAAAAGAATGAACGTACTTTTGAAGAAAAAGGGCGGATTCATTTTAATGTCGGCGGATCAAGCGCTCTGGAAGATTCTTTAAAGTTAGTGCGCAATTATTCCGGCCGCAGCCTGGTTTTTGCTTTTATGGGAGGTTATCACGGTAGGACATTAGCTGCCTCAGCGATTACCTCAAGTTTTAGATATCGGGAGCGTTTTGGCCATTTTGGTGACCGGGCGATGTTTGTGCCGTATCCTTATTGTTTTAGATGCCCGTATGATAAAAAAAGAGATTTTTGCGATTTGTATTGTTTGAAGCAATTTGAGAGGCTTTTTGAAACTGAGTATTATTCAGTAGTAAATAAAAAGAATAACAAGTGTGAGTTCGCTGCTTTTTACGCCGAAGCTATTCAAGGCACCGGTGGCTATATTGTTCCGCCCCAGGAATATTATTCAGGATTAAAGGAGATTCTGGATCGTTATGGAATTCTTTTTATCGATGATGAGATACAGATGGGGTTTTTTCGTACGGGTAAATTTTGGGCGATTGAACATTTTAATATTACTCCTGATATTCTGGTTTTTGGTAAGGCTTTGACCAACGGGTTGAATCCGATAAGCGGGGTTTGGGCTAAAGAGAAATTAATTTCACCGGAAGTTTTCCCTCCGGGTTCCACCCATGCAACATTCTCCTCTAATCCTTTGGGCACAGCTGCAGGCCTGGAGGTAATGAAACTAATTGAAGAATCGGATTTTTCAACTTCAGTTCCCAAGAAAGGGCAGTATTTTATTGCCCAGCTTAAAAAGCTGCAAAAGAAATATCCGCAGATGGGGGATGTGGGGGGTATTGGCCTGGCTTTGAGAATAGAGATGTGTGAGAAAGACGGCTATACTCCAAACAAGGAGCTTACGGATAAGATTACTAATCTAGGGTTAAGCGGGACGCTTAATGTCGGCGGCAAGCGCCGGGGATTAATTTTAGATGTGGGTGGTTATTATAAAAATGTTTTTACTATTGCTCCGTCATTTTATATTACCGAAGAAGAAATTGATTTGGGGGTGGAGCTTTTTGACGAGGCGTTAAATAGAGCATTGAAGGAGCCCTAAATTTTGTATTTCTCAAAAAAAGCTAATGTTTTTGCCGCAACTTTATCTCTTTCCTGATCCGCGATAATAATATGGTAGGAGTCTTCGAATAATAATACCGCTTTGTCTTTTGAGCCGATGTTATTATAGATATAATAAGAATTTTTAGGGCTGGTGACATCGTCATCCTTGGCCTGGAGCAATTGTATGGGCGTAGTTACGGACGGTAGTATATTCATAACGCGCTTTGCTAATAAGTGATTTTGATGCATACTGGACACGGGTATAACCGGGTATCCGTAGAGATGCACTTTACTGTAATCGAAGAGATCTGATTTTTTATAAAAGTTTTCAATCCTTGAGCGTAGCCTTTGGTTTTTAATTCCGTAAGGGTAGCCTTCTTTAAGATAAAAATAATATTGCAGGGGTGTTTTAAAAACCAGAGGTAAAAGAAATCTTAACTTTGGGTTGGCCCAGCCATCAAAGAATAGAGTGGGGGAGAAGCAATTCAAAGCTTTTACTTTATGGGGGAATTCATGCGCGAGTAATATTCCGATCAGGGCGCCAAAAGACAGCCCGGCCACAAATATATTTTCATAATCATTTGCGTATTTAGTAAATTCTATACGCACAGAGTTATAAAGCTCTTCCCAGGTTGTGCGCTTAAGGCAAGAAATAGATTTATCATGGTTGGCCATTAAAGGGCAGGCGACGGAAAATCCGCTTTTGTTTAAATTTTTGGCAATCGAGCCCATTTCATTAGCGGTGCCGGTTAGTCCGTGGATGAGCAGGCATAGATTTTTGTCTCCGGGTAGAAAGAAGCCGGTATTCGGTATATCGGTGATTAAGCGTTTGTCTTCTTTGGTGGAAAAAATTATCATATTTATACAAATTCATGGGAACCGGCATGCCGGTTCCCCGGATATAAAAAACATATAAAAAATTTGTTATTATTAATTCAACTATTGTATGCTAAAATATACCTAAATACAAGATAACTCTTTATACATAAAATCTTTCATGTTTAAGAAAAAAGTTACGCTTAAAATACTACTCTTGCTAATTGCCAGTGACATACTTGAAACGGCAGTACATTTTTTCTTTAAGAAAAGTACTCTTGTGTTCAGCCAGGGCCAAGTAACGGACTTGGCGACTATGTTGGTTTTTTTAAAAGTAGTTTTTTCTTCAGCGTTCTTGTGGGCCGGATTATTAACGGTAGTTGCCGTATTTATTATTTGGTCGATGATTCTTTCTAAAATAGACTTAAGTGTAGCGGTGCCCATCGCTAGCTTTAGTTACATTCTGGTTCCTTTGGTTTCGATTATTTTTCTGCATGAACAGATCACTGCTTTGAGATGGATAGGGGTGTTTTTCGTTATTCTAGGAGTTATATTTGTTTCTTTAAGCAGTAAAGAAAGAACGGAGCAGGCTAAGTGAAGCAAGGTTTATTGCTGGTTCTTTTCCTGATTGCTTTAACTAGCCTGTGCGATACTATAAATCAGCTATTTTTAAAGTCGGCGATCGACTCTTTGAATTTTACGCCCACACTTAACATTATAAAAATATTTAAATTTATTTTTCAGTTGGTCAGCAAGCCTCGGCTTTGGGTAGGGCTTGTTTTTAGTTTAATCTCTTTATGTGTTTGGCTGGTAGTACTTTCTAAAGCGGACCTTAATTTTGCTTTTTCTGCCGATAGCATGCACTATATCTTTATTGCTTTAGCCTCTAGGTTTGTGCTAAAAGAAAAGATGGGCACTTGGCGTTGGCTGGGCACAGGGTTAATTGTGGTGGGAATTGTTTTTGTTAGCCTAAGTTAAAGGGGCGTATGATATGAACCCAAAAATTATAGCTTTGATTGTTTTTGTTATTTGCTATCTGTTATTTGTTTTACTCCCACATAAGCGTACTTTAGTGGCTTTGGGGGGCAGTTTGTTATTGGTTTCCGCAGGGGCCATATCGTTAAAAGAAGCATTTCTGGCGGTTAACTGGAATGTGATGGGTATTTTTGTTGGCACATTAATTATTGCCGATGTGTTTATGCAGAGCCGGGTTCCTGCTTATATCGCGGAGTTAATTGTTGATAAAGCCAAAAGCACGGTTTGGGCGATTTTGTTTATTTGTATTTTAAGCGGTTTTATTTCTGCATTTGTAGAAAATGTCGCTACGGTATTGATTGTGGCGCCGATTGCTTTGGCTTTAGCCAAGAAGTTAAAGATTAGCCCGATAAACATGATGATTGCTATTGCCGTCTCGAGCAACCTGCAGGGTACGGCGACCTTAATTGGGGATCCGCCAAGTATGCTTTTGGGAGGTTTCGCTAAAATGAACTTTGGAGATTTCTTCTTTTACCAAGGTAAACCGAGTATATTTTTTGCGGTAGAGTTGGGGGCTTTTGTTTCTTTCTTTGTGCTATATTTTATTTTCAGGAAGAATAAAACTAAAACTCAACTTATTCCAGTAGAGAAAGTAAAAAGTTGGGTGCCTACGATTTTATTGGTAAGTTTAATTGGGTTATTGGCACTTTCTTCATTTTTTGATTCCGGTTTTACCTCTTTGGCTGGTCAGCTTTGCATGGTTTTTGGCATCCTGGCTTTAGTTTGGGAAAAGATAATGAATAAGACTTCGATCGTATCCGGACTTAAAAAACTGGATTGGGACACGACATTCTTCTTGATCGGTATTTTTATTATTGTCGGGGGGATCTCGCTTACCGGATGGATTCAGGTGTTGGCGAATTATCTGGCCAGTTTGGTGGGTGGTAATATATTCCTGGGTTATACCGCAATAGTATTTTTATCGGTAATCCTCTCAGCATTTATTGATAATGTCCCTTTTTTAGTTGCGATGCTTCCTGTAGCTATGATTATGTCGGATAAATTACAGATTAATCCTTCCTTGTTTCTTTTTGGTTTATTGATTGGGGCCAGCCTTGGCGGCAACATCACTCCGATTGGAGCCTCAGCCAATATTGTTGCCTGCGGCCTGCTTAAAAAAGAGGGTTATCCGGTTAAATTTACGGATTTTATGAAGATCGGAATTCCTTTTACGATTGCCGCGGTAACTGCTGCCTATTTATTTATTTGGTTTATCTGGAGATAAAAATACCCCAGATTCCTACCGGGCACGTCCCCAATTAGTATTTTACATAAATTTTTTTCTTGACAAAAGATACTAATATGGTATCATTACTCTGAAGGGGGTGGTTGAGAATGGATATTACGATTAGATATATGCTCAGAGCAGTAGCTCACTGTAAAGAGGGTTGCTAAATTAGCCTTGATAGTGTATTGGGTAGGCACTATCAAGGCAGAGGTAAGACATTTCCCGCCGGATATTTTCCAAATGGCGGGATCCCGCCTTGAAATAAAAATTCGAGGCGGGAAAACTGCCCACTGTTTTTTCAAGCTGATATTTTAGGAGAATAAAACTAATGAAACTGATTACTAGAAATACCGATTATGCCTTGCGCGCTATTTGTTATATTGCTAAACAAAAGAATGTTGTGACGGTAACCGAGTTGGTAAGAGTGTTAGGGGTCCCGCGGCCGTTTATGCGTAAAATTCTGCAGCAGTTAAGTAAAGAGAAAATACTAAAATCTTATAAGGGCCAGTCCGGTGGGTTTAAATTAAAGCTTTTTCCTGAGAAAATTTTTATTATTCAAATCATGCATATTTTTCAGGGCCAGGTGAGTTTAAGTGAGTGCTTCTTGAAAAAAGATATTTGTCCGAATAGAGGAAAATGTGTTTTAAGAAAGAAAATACGCCAGATTGAAAATAATGCGCTTGGGCAACTTAGGCAAATTAGTATCGCTTCTTTAGTCAAGGGTTAAGTTCATGTTTAGAGAGGAATTATTATAATCAAGGAAGAGAAGGTTTGATGTTTAATCAGTGCCCGGGCCAGGATAGCCGTAAAGCTAAAGCAGAAAGTATAATTTGTGCTAATTGTGGGTATGTGGCGGAAATCTTTTCTGATGAAATTCAGGTGAAATGTTCGCAGTGTAA
>JAPLMA010000052.1 GCA_026387255.1 Candidatus Omnitrophota bacterium
CCTCTCGCCCGGAGAATGCCTGATTTTGCCTTCCGGGGAGCCAAAAGCTGCCTGGCGTATCTTAGATCTGTTTTAAGCTTCCTGTTTCGCGCATGCATCACTACCATCAATAAATAAAACAACAAAGGAATAACCTGAAAACCCAAGAATATCTTATTTTTATAAAGATACTCTCCCTTTCTCCTTAATTCTCCGGGGTTATCTTTTATATAGATTATATCCCTGCCTAGTTTCTCTTCTTTAATCAAGGTATGCGCGGGCTGCGTACCTTCTATTACCTTAAGCTCCTCTTCTTTTTCGGACTTAATTATTTTAATCGGAAAAGGACCCCTGGTAATTGTTTCAAATTGGCCGGACTGTGTATTAAAAAAACTAAAACTCATCGCCGGTATTTCTTTTACCGATGCCTTTAAGGGAATAAGCACTTCATCAAATGTTTTAGCCTCTTTATCCTGCTTGATCTGAGGCGCATAAACTTTAAAATCATCGCCTAAGTTAACACCTGGTAAATTTACAGTATTAAAATTACCTTGGCCGGTAACTGCTGCTTTTAAAGTAACCGGATCCCCTACTTTTACTTCCAAAGGGCTTACTGATGCCTGAAAATCAAAAACCCCTAATGCGCCCAAGAAACCTTCGGGTTTATTCTCCGTAGGCAAAGGTAAAACCGTTAGCGGAATATCCGCTGATTTTAAATTCATCGGATAAGCTTGGAAACCGCCAAAAAAATTATCAAAAATATCGGAGTTAAAAAAATCATCAAAAGAGGCCGGAGATTGCCGGTTAGTTTGCTTTTTGCTAAGGAGATTGCATTGTAGAGTGGCCGGGCCAAGACGGAATTCCCCGGGTTTTAATCCAAAAATCGTAGTCTGAAATTCAATGATCTCGTAATTTATCCCTCCGGCAACTTCCTGATATTGCTTGGGCGCCCCATATTCACCCACGGAAAAACCATCATGATTAAATTGAGGAAATTGAATATCCCTAACCCCTAATTTATTAACAAATAATTTAATCGTAACGGGGATTAACTCGTTAAGATAAACTTTATTCTTTTTTAACTGTAGAGTTAAAAATATCCGCTCATTTAAATCCTTTGTCTGCAGAGTTCCTTCCGGAGTAGCCTGATTCTCCGTCTGGCCTACCGACTCTAAAACTTCAATATTAATAGCATTAGAATTATAGGTATTGCCATTATACTCGAATCTAAAAGGCCCAATCTTAAATGTTCCGACCTTAGTCGGCAGAAGCGTGTAAATATAAGTAACCGAGCTGGATGCCTGTCCATTGATAATTGACATCCTGGTGGAAGGTCCTAAATAACGCACTTGGAATCCTTCGATAGTTGATAATTCCGGAACAGGCATGTTTTGTGATCCGTCAAAAGTAAGGTCAAGTTGCAGCGACTGCCCCAAGCCGACTTTATTTCTATCTACCGTGGCCTCAAAGTTAATCTCCTTAGCCAAAACATGCGTATAGAGTAACAAGGTTAAAATGATAAAAATTTTTACTACTCTAATTATTTTCATTACCAATCCTTTAGAACCTTCTCTTCTGCGCCTTTTCGATCATCCTTAAGCATACCGGCAGTATTTTCTTCCTGTCGATATGCTTCAAGCAGCATACTTGCCTCTTCCTTAGACATTTCTTTTAGCTATTGCGGCTGGGCAAAAGCACCTTTCGACTCCTCAGATTTAGTCGGAGGCTGAGTTGTAGTTGACTGCCCTTGTTTGTCTTGACCCTCTTGCTTGGGCTCTTGAGCCTGTTGGTCTTGTCCTTGCTTGTCCCCGGATTTTTCCTGCTCCTTTGGCGCAGAAGCAGATTGTTGCTGACTAGATTGATCCTCTTCCTTCTGTTGAGAGTCTCCCTGCTGTTTTTGTGGCTGCTCTTGATTCTGCTGGTCTTGCTTTTGGTTATTTTTATTTTCTTGCGGCTGCTGCTTTAATTTTTCTTTAAGTTCCTTGAGTTTCTCCGCAACAATCTTATAATTTACTTTAACATCTTCGTCTTTAGGGGTTAGTTCCTGGGTCCTCTTATAATTATTCAACGCTCCTTCTAATAATTGTACTGCTGCGGAAAGATCCGTGTTCTCTTTTGATGATCCTAGCATATATTTAGAGTTTCCCAGATTATAATTTGCCTTGGCTTCCAACCCCTTATCTTCAGTGATTAAAGATCTTTCGAATAAACTATTTGCTTTTTGATACTCTTTAGTTTTATATTGGGCTGCACCGGAGTCAAAGTTTATAATCGCTGAATCCGGCTGTTTAGCAAGCGCCTGATCATAATGTTTCAAAGCATCTTGGTATTTTTTGTCCCCATACAGCCGGTTGCCTTTTTCCACTGCTCCGGCGACAGAAAAAGCCAATGCCTGAGCCCGAAGAACACATGTAATAATTATACTACTAAAAAATATTTTTTTCATTATCTGTAATTTTTTCTATCGCTGATTACTGTTTCTAACAGAATCAAGATTAATCCGATGGTTAACGGTATCTGGAATCTTTCCGCGTAGAGCTTATCCATCTTGCCTTCAAACTCGCGTTTTTCCATTTTTGATAATCTTCCCTGATAAAGCAAATCCAAACCAAAATCAATGTTCGTGGAACGAATATATGTGCCGCCGCAAACCAGGGCGATTTTCTGCAGAACCTCTTCATTTAAACGAGATTTAACAGCATTACCTTCATTGTCTCTCAGAAATTCCTTCCGGCCATCTTCTTGCTTTAGAAAAACCAATTCTCCTTCTTTGGTGCCGATACCTATAGCGCAAATAATTATACCTTCTTTCTTAGCTTCCTCGGCAAGCCGGAGCGGATCGCCCTCATGATCCTCGCCATCTGTAATAATAATTAATACCTTATATTTTCCCTCTCCGGCAGGATAACTGCGTAGGGCTTCTTTTATCGCGCTTGAAATCGAAGTGCCTCCTTTGGGAATAGTATTAACATCTATATTTTCCAGGGATAACAAAAATCCCCCGTAATCAATGGTCAAAGGGCATCCTAAAAACGCGCTTCCGGCGAAAGTAATCAAACCAATTCTATCTCCTTTAAGATCCTGCGTAAAATCGCCGATTGCCAATTTAGCACGCTCCAGGCGGCTAGGCTTTATGTCATTAGCCAGCATGCTTTTTGAAGTATCCAATGCAATAATTATATCCAGGCCTTTACGCTTTAACTCCTGCCATTTAAATCCCCATTGCGGGCGCAACAAAGCAAAAAAACAAAAAAGCAGTCCTAAAATAAGTAGTATTGCTTTTAATCTTTGCCGGCCGGGATTAACTTGTATCAATAATTCGGCCAGTAAACTTTTTTGCGCGAATTTATCCCAGGCCTTCTTACGCATCCTAAAAGCCCAGATATAAAACAAAATTAAACTCAGAACCACAAAAATAAATAGCGTAAAATAAGGCTGCGCAAATCGCATTTTTTATGGAACCTTCCTTAAAACAGTGTTAGTTAAAACTATTTCTAAAAACAACAGCAATAATCCCGGAATAAGAAATAACGGAAATAATTCATTATATTGCAGATAACCTTTTTCCTGCATCGGCGTCTTCTCTAACTTGTCAATTTCGCCATAAATTTCGCGTAAACTTTCGGTATCCGTCGCTCGGAAAAATTTAGCGCTGGTGATCGAAGCGATTTTAGTTAAGGTCTCCTCATCAAGATCCACTTCTATCTGCTGATAAGCTTTATTTCCGAATAAATCGCGCACCGGATAAGGTACCGGCCCTTTACCCCCTGCGCCGATAGTATAGATCTTAACTTTCAGGGCTTTCGCAGCTTCGGCCGCGGTTAAAGGAGAAATTGTCCCCAGATTATTGCGGCCATCAGTAAGCAAAATAACCACCTTGCTCTTAGCCTTACTGTTTTTTAAACGGTTTAAGGATGTGGCGATTCCCGAACCAATCGCCGTGCCGTCCTCTAACATCCCTGATTTTACCCGCTCCAAATTAGTCAAGAGCCAATTATAATCTAAAGTCAAAGGGCAAACCGTATAGGCCCGGGCAGCAAAAGTAACAATGGCGATACGGTCATTTTTCCTTCCTTGGATAAAATTTCTTACCACATCCTTGATCACTTCAACCCGGCTTTCTCTTTTGCCGTTTATTTTAAAATCCTCGGCCAACATACTTGTCGAAGAATCCAAAGCTAAAACAATATCCACGCCTTCGCTGGTAATCTTAGAATCGGCGATTGGCGATTGCAAGCGGGCTAAAGCCAGGATAATCAATACCGCTGCAATCAAGCGTAGATAAATAATTTTCTGGCTCAGGAACACTTTAAGAGTTGGTTTTAAATCCTGGATGAGCACTTGCGAAGAAAATTTAAACCCACTGGATAAATTTCTCTTTTTAACGTAAATAATTATTACAATAACCAGCGGCAATAAAGATAAAAATAACGGGCTATGAAAAATCATTTTACAGGCACTTCCTCTTTTGTCTCATCCACCACTTTCTTAGCCGATAAGAAAATTGCATCCATTTCTCCGGATGAAGGAACATATTTTGCGAATTTAACTAGATCACAAGCTAAAAGGAATTCTTTTAATAAAGTTTTGTGGCTACTGATCAATTGGCTATAATCACGGACATAGAATAAGAATTCCTCGGTCGTCATTTCCGGGGCTTTCAGTAAAAATCTATTTTCTAGATAATGCCGGATAATATCCGAAACTTCGCTGTAATATTCTTTAATCTTACCCTGGCGGATGAAATCTTTTGCCTTGAGTTTCTCCAGCTGTTCATAAGCGATCTGATGCGCGGGTTTTTGGGGCATAATTATGGAAATCTTCTTTCTTCTGGATAAAAACTTAAATAAAAACACCAATATCGCCAGAAGAATTAAAATCACCAACCAGAGAATAATATTTATGCGATTGTTTAAACTTAAAGGGCCTTTAATATCACGCAGAGTTTCGTTGATCAATGCCTTCTCCTCTCGCGGAATTTAAAAAATTTCAGTAAGCTTCGCGAATAGGGTATATCCGTACGCACATCAATAGTGTCAACACGCAGAGAGCGAAAAAGCGTTTCTCTTTCCTTAATCCTTTGCTGATTTCTCCGCGCGTATTCCTGACGTAACCCTTTATCTGATGTATCTAAAATAAAATCACGCTTTTTCTCCGGATCAAACAGCTTTACCAGTCCGATATCGCCAAACTCCAGTTCCCTGGGATCCGTAATGGTTACGGCGACAATATCATGGCGCTTATTGGCTACGGCAAGCATTTTTTTAAAATCCCCTGATAAAAAATCTGAAATAATAAAAGTAACCGTCTTACGGGTAGTTACGCGGTTAAGGTATTCTAAAACCAAAGTAATATCTGTGCCTGTACCCTGAGGTTTAAAATAAAGCGCTTCACGGATAACGCGCAGGACATGGCTGATGCCTTTTCGGGGAGGAATAAATTTTTCTATCCTGTCGGTAAAAGCAATAAAACCTACTTTATCATTATTTCTAATCGCAGAAAACGCCAAAAGAGAACAGAGCTTTGCCGCCAGCTGCATTTTTAACTGCTCCGTAGTGCCAAAATATGAAGAAGCGGACATGTCTAACAAGAGCATCACGGTCAACTCGCGTTCTTCCACAAATTTTTTTACAAAAAGATGCCCGGTGCGCGCAGTAACATTCCAGTCAATAGAACGGATCTCATCGCCCGCAGAATACTCCCGTACCTCATAAAATTCCATACCCTTACCCTTAAAGACGCTCTGGTACTGGCCGGCAAATACATCCGTTACCATGCGAGAGGTAGTAATCTGGATACGCCGTATTTCACGTAATATTTCTTTGGGTATCATTAGCTTAAAAAATTATTAAGGAACGTCAACTTCGCTAAAGATCTTTTTGATTATATCATCAGACGTCTTCTCCTCAGCCTCTGCTTCATAACTCACAATAACCCGGTGCCTTAAAACATCCGGGCCAATCGATTTTACATCCTGAGGAGTTACATAGCCTCTGCCTTGGATAAAAGCGTAAGCCTTAGAAGCAAGCGTCAAATTAATGGTTGCCCGCGGAGAAGCTCCGTATTGAATTAAACTTAAAAGCTCATCGAGTTTATATTTTTTAGGATCTCTCGTAGCAAATACGATATCCAAAATATATTTCTCTATTTTTTCATCCATATATACCTCATCCACCACGCTGCGCGCCCGAAGAATATCCGCAGGCCCGACCACGGCTTTTACTTCATTTTTTTTATCCGTAAAACCCATGCGTTTTAAAATCTTATGCTCTTCCTCTAAATTCGGATAAGTAATATTGATTTTAAGCATAAATCGGTCAATCTGCGCTTCAGGAAGCGGGTATGTTCCCTCATGCTCAATCGGATTCTGGGTAGCCATTACTAAAAACGGATCATCCAGCTTAAAAGTATTTTCACCGATCGTAATCTGTCTTTCCTGCATAGCTTCCAGCAGAGCGCTTTGGACCTTTGCCGGCGCGCGGTTTATTTCATCCGCTAGAATGATGTTAGCAAATATCGGGCCTTTTTTAGTTGAGAATACTCCCTCTTTAGGATTATAAATCAGGGTTCCAATAAGATCCGCAGGTAGAAGATCCGGAGTAAACTGGATCCTTTGAAATTTAGTATTTATGGCTGCCGCCAGAGTTTTGATCGAGAGAGTTTTGGCTAATCCCGGCACCCCCTCAACTAGAATATGGCCATTGGCAAACAAACCCACCAGCAGCCTTTCAATCAAATATTTCTGGCCGATAATGACTTTTTCGATTTCCGCGACCAAGGTTTGAACAAATAAACTTTCTTTCTGGACTTTTTCATTAATCGCAGTCAGACCCATATTCATTTAAAGCCTCCTTTTTTAATTTTAATTATTAAATTATACCTCCATTAAATATTTTTTCAAATATAAAATTATAGCTTTAGAGATTTTGATAATAATTATAGACAAGCAGCGCCATATCCGAAATAAGTTTTTTTGCAGGCTTTGCAAATTTATTCTCGTGCTTTACTAAAACACAAATCAGAAAATTACCTTTATTGGTAAATACAATCCCCACATCATGACAGATATGTCTTTCTAATCCTGTCTTATGCGCAATAAAAGTTCCGTTTTTAGGAAGTTTCCTAGGAATACGATCGTTGATTCTCTGTTGTCCTAATAATTCCAGGCATCTTTCAGAAACATCTTTATTTAAAAACTTCTGATAATATAGCTCTTCCAACAAATAAGCCATATCCTGCGCTGTCGTATAGTTCTCTACGCCTCCTTTTCTCTCTTTAAAATCCATCATCTTGCGTGCGATATTAGTATTTTTTAAACCCATTTTTTTAAAATAGGAATTGAGCGTATCAAACCCTAAAAAATCTATTAAAATATTGGCGGCGACATTGTCACTTTGAGTAATCATCGGATTAAACAATTCTTCCACTGTAAAAACTGAACCCGCGGGATCTTTTCCTAATACTTTTGATCCGGATACTTTATCAGACGATTTAAGGGCGATGGTGTCTTTTAGGCTTATTTTGCCATCCTGCGCTGCATAAAAACAAGAAAGCATAATCGGGATCTTTACTAAACTTGCGGAAGGAATCAGCGTGCCCTTATTAAAAGTAATCTCCCAATTGCTGTCTAAATTCTTAACCACAAGGCTGACGGTTCCTTTAAAATGCCTGATTTTGTTTTCCAGAATATCCTTCAACTTTAACCACGCCCGCCTCTTGGTTTCTAATAAGACTTGTTCATTTTTGATTGTGCGACCACGATTTTTATAATTTTTATATAAGAAAGATGAACTCAAGCCAATGATAATAAACAAAATTATTAAAACTATTTTTTTCTTTTTCATAATTTCTAATAACTTCTCGTTCATAAACGGATTACGGCAGGCACATTTAATTTATGCCTGCCGTAATCCGCTATAACAACTTACCTATTACTCTACTAACTTAATAGATTGCGCTTTATGAGTACCCATTTTACTCGTTGTATACGCTACGGCAACCTTATTATCCTTCTTTATATCACTTAGAGCAACCATCTTTGCATCTTTATCGGTAATTAGGGTACCGCTTTTTACTACAAAGCTCAATTTCTGTCCTTGATCAGCTACAACCACAATTTCTGATTTAACTCCCTGCGCAGTATCCCCGATTGTTACCGAATCAACCTTACCTGTAAAGGCTTGAGTTTCTACCGGTGTTTGGGCAATTTGACTAACCGGAACCGGTACCTGTTGGGCATAACATAAAGAACTAACGCATAAAAAAACAAATAGTAAAAAGGTTAATTTTTTCATTGTTCATTCCTCCATTAATTAGTTATTCTATTTTTTAGTTGACGTAGTTTTTCTAACAATCTTTTTTAAGCTCACAGCAGTATTACTTCCTTCCTTAACTGAGACTTTTACCTCTTCATTCGCACTAAGAGAGGAGATAACCTTTGGATCTACGGTTATCGTTTTTTCTGTGCCTGCCTTACCTTCATTCACTACTATTGTGTTATTCGCCATATCAATAGCAGTAATCTTGCCCGTAACAACTTCAGTTTTAACTTTAACTTTTTTTGCAACGGCTGCCTGCGCAGTCTGAGCAAAACTTAATCCAGCCATTCCACAGATTAGAAATAAAACAAACAAAATAATATTTATTTTTTTCATGCTTAGTATCCTTTCCTAATAATACTTTCTGAGTAATACTTGTTTAGATTCAGACTGTTACGAAAATTACAGAATCAATTGGAGGGGATTTTTCATGCCTTGCCAAATACGCTATAACTGACTGTGAAGAAAACAGAATAATTCCATACTCATATAAAATCCCAAAACACACCAAAATGCTGATAAAAAATTCTGCATAAAGCGGCAAATAATTTGTATTGCATAAAATATCAAAAATAAAGTCATCATCTTCATAAACAGCTTTACAAAAAAGAATAATAGAAATTACTATTATGCAAATTAAAATAATACATATAAAATTATATTTTTTCATATTAGAAGCACGTTCATTAAGTTATTTTTTGCCTACAATCACAACTTCTAAAAATAGAACTCCCTCCCGCAGCAGCCAAGAAGAAGCCTTCCGCTATATACAAGTCCGTATTATAAGACTGATTATAACAATTATCAAGAAAATTCGGCGTTCTAGAGAGGCAATTTCTTGGTGTAATTTATTTGTCAGTAATTTTTAGTTAGAAAGAATGCGTAAATCTATCTGCCTTAATTATGTTTGGCGGCAATGCCCCCTGGCTACCGAATACTATAAACCGCTAACAGAATTATATGCAACTACCTGGGCGGGAGAAAAATGGAGAAGCAAAGTCTCTGTTCGAGTAATTCCATAACCCGGTAACAGAACTATACTCAAGCACCTGCTGGGAAAAGACCGGAGAAACAAAAAACAAAAATAAAAAAGTAAAACTAACCGCTAAAATAACTTTATTCCAAAAGCAAAAAAAACAACCCTTAGCTTTCAAAGAGTTGTTTATAAATTTTAACTTATCTTTCACCAAAATCCACCCCTTCTGGTGGCTGGTAAATTAATCATAACACTAAAACAAAAAAAAGCAACAAAAATCTCACCGAAATTCATTTTTCCGGATCAATTTGCATTTTAATCTTCTTAAATACCCCTCATATTAAGGTTTGTTACGGAATGTTTCTCTATTGGATAGGCACATTTTGCGCGCAAAGGATTACTACGAAAACTGCTTCTACGCTTCAAAACAAATAATAAATATACGATAAAAAAATAGCTCTACCAATAAAGTCTTTTAAATCTCTCTGAATATCGTTTTATCCATTTGCGAGATGCCTCGTCAAGAGAAACCTCTTTACCCAATTGCAAACTAAGCAAATCCCTATATTCTGAAATAAGATAAATTTGCTCAATCATTTTTGCCTTAAAAGCTTCATGAAGTCTAAAAAAACTTACTGCTATATCGTAAAGTTTTGTATCTGGGTTATTAACGCAACGAATAACTTTTGCTTTAATATTAAACATCTTATCCTCAAAAGGCATTTTTATTGCAATCATAGAATTAGGTTCAACGGAATGTTTTGCCGGAAACAACAAACCCCCCATGCTCACATCACTTGTTTCAGACTGTATATCTTCCCGGCTATTATCTAATCCCGGCTTAATAACCCTGTAAGTAAGAGGCAGGGCCAATGGATGCCGGATGAAATGACGGCGTTCTATGTTTTGTAAACGATTAGAATCTTTTGCGCCGCACATCTGGTTATCCTCGTCTTTTCGTTTTTCTTTTTTCATTTTTTCTTTATGGTTTAACTGCGTTGATATTTTCGCTATGGAGATGCTTATTGATGATCCGCTATTTTAATCTGACGAGATAAAACATCTCGCTCAATCTTTCTATACTCTTCAATTTCGCAGTGAAGTTGTTTACAAATAATTCTTTCTGTTTCTGTTTTTGTTTCAGCATTCTTAATAAGCTCTTCTTGTAATCTTATGCGTTCAGAAGTTTCATTCTTTAACTCTCGCCATCTACGCCAGGAGAAAATAGCAAAACCGATACTTAAGGTCAAAAGGCCTGTGATAATTTCATCTATCCAAGTTATCGCTTTGGGGTGTTTCTGAAATAATCCCACAAGGAATATAAATACATTAAAGAAATACGAAATAATAAATACAACAATGACAATGAAAACTAATATGACTAAATCTTTAAAAGCGCTTGTAAATCTTACTTTCGTGTTGTTCTTTTTAGCTTCCTGATTATTATTCATTTTTTCTAATTACCTCATATTTCACCACCAAAAATCACCTGGACTACTCCTTTGCTTTGGGAAAAGTATACTTCTATTTTAATTCAAAGCTAGTTATAACCTTTTCAAAAATGGAAGAATTAGTTTCAAAATCTTTAGAAAAACTAATACATGAAATTACATAAAGAATCCTATTTTTTAATAAAAAATAGTCTATTGTTTTAAACCCTTGCGTGTCAACTATCGACTTTATCCATTTTGTACCATTTGAATTAATCTCTACGGGCTCTTTTATTATTTGCAAATCAGGAAAAGCATTCGCCTTAAGTAAGCGATATCTCTCATGAATATGGCCTAAAACAGTTTCATTATTGGCGAGCTCATCTAAGTAAATACCAATGGCAGAATAATCTTTATTAGCCAGTCTCAAACTCGTTTCTTCAATTGGATATTTATAAAAATACACTAGCTGATTACTTTCCCATTTTCGCGTTTCCTCATAGTAACCATCTGGCGTAACCATAACCCAATCTTTTGGCCCCTGGAAAAAAATTCCATATTTTTCATTAACATAGGTATTGGTTAGAATATTTGCGACTGTTGTCTCAATACAGTCTATATTATCTATAGATATGCCGGCGTCTACTCCCGGTGACATTTCAAGATAAATATTATCCTTAACCCGTCTTACAATTTTAGCCTCCTCCTCTTTACCTGACTTAAAATGTATTATAGAATTATTATTTTTATCTTTAAGATAACCATTGCCCTCCATGGTTATCATTTTAAATTCTGTATACGGAACAGCTGGAACCGAGATATTTTCTTGCTTATTGTCTAAAATAACTTTTTCTCCGTCAATGCTTTCTATATCTTCTAGATAATAAGTTAAAGGCATACCCTGAAAATCTATTTTTATATACTCATCTGTCTTTTTAATTAATTTCCCTTCAACTGTTCTTCCTGATTTAAGAAGAATGGTTTCGGCAAAAGAAGAGCCTGAAAAACATATGTATATTATTAATACTAAAATGATTGACCTTTTATTCACAATCTTTCTTCCTACTTTCTTACCACTTTTGCACCACCAAAAACCACCTTTTCTCTTTTTCTTCCCTCGTGATACCTTAATTTAACTTGAGTAATATTGAATGAAGACTAAGCTGAGAGTAGAAATTGAGCATAAAATCAACGGAGAGGCAGGGATTCGAACCCTGGAACCTTGCGGTTACGTGTTTTCCAAACACGCGCGCTCGACCACTACGCGACCCCTCCAAAAATTTACGCAATAAATTTTTAGATCCCAAACCCCACTTTTCAGGGTAAGAGATCTTTATCTATACCAATCAACTTTAACTTCTTTTTCCTGCTAAGCTTCCTAATTTCTGACTCTCTACTTCTAGCAAAGTGATAATCTAAACATTCTTCCTGATACATTAATTTCAACGGCTTACGGCACCTTGTGTATCTGCATTTATTAGTAGCGCTATGTTCCTTAAAACGCTTTAAAACATCCAATGCTATACCTACATATAAGGTTTTATCCTGGCACTCTAAAATATATACAAACCAAGGAATATTATATATATTTTTTCTCAAATTAACTCTGGTCCTCGCCCTCGCTGCTCTCGGGCATAAATTTTCTTGATATTAAATTTAGAAAAATTTACGGACCCGAATGCAACCAATTCGAACCGCGTCCGAAATAACCGCCAATATTATAATCCAACCCTTACAGCGAACCCCATTATATCAAAAATTAGCCAAAAAGATAACAGAATTACGTTTACTGGGCATGCCTTGTAAAAACATAGCCAAGAGCTTAAACGTTTCTAAAAAGACAGTTATCAGGGCCTGTAAGTTTAATAAAACTACTCAAGGAGGTGAAAAATGAGCTGGCCATTTAGTACTCACAACATCATATATCCTAAAGAAAGAATCTGGGCACCGGTTAGGATTATCCACGAAACTGATAAGGCAATTCTGGTAGATAACGGCAGGAAAACCTGGATTCCCAAGTCGCAGATTTACGGGATAAGATTAAAAAATAATGCCTTTGAGATCTATGTTAAGGAGAGTAGCGCATGATAACCATAACTTTATATTTTTAACTCCGCGAATCAACAATAACCAGTGCTTCTTTTAATTCAGGAGAGCTTTCGCTGGCATTTTCCTCTTCCAGCTTAAAGATATCCACAAGACAAAACAATAGGCTATCAACCTGTGAATTCATTTCCTTCTTTTGTATACAAGCGGCGATTAGCTCTTTAACTCTCCAACCAGAAGGAGTGATTCCGGCTTGCACCATACTTTTAATCTGCTGCATTTCTGCGCCAACGTTTATCCGCCCAAG
>JAPLMA010000021.1 GCA_026387255.1 Candidatus Omnitrophota bacterium
GATCGCTATTATAGCGATTTCTTTTTTGATCAAGGGCGCTAGTGGGTCGTTTAATCTGTATCTTGGGGAAGGGCGTGATGAAAAATTAGTTCCTAATGTTATTAACACGGCGCGCTTTATTTGGGTGATCAGCATAGTGTATTTAATTCTAGGTACCATTGTGTTAGGTCTGGTGGGGATGTCTATAGGATTGGCGCCTCAAAGCGCGTTCTTTCACGCTGTTTGTATTTTTATGGCCGGATTTGATACCGCAGGTTTTTCTCCGCAATCCCCGAACATCCTTTATTATCATAGTTTGATCTTTGAAATTGTTACGATTTTCTTTATGGTTATTGGCTCATTCAATTTTAATTTGCATTATCAAATCTGGAAGGGAAATTTTAAAGAAATTTGGAAAAATATCGAAACGCGGTCTCTTTTGTTCGTGATTATGATTGTTACTTTGATTACGATGGCTGGTTTGAGGCATTGGGGTGTTTATTCGGATGGAATGATACTCTTCCGCAAGGGATTTTTTCAGCTTATTTCCGGACAAACCACAACTGGCTACATGACAATATATGCGCAGCAGTTTATTAAGGAGTGGGGAGATTTAGCGTTAACCGGGATAATTGCCGCTATGGCTTTGGGAGGTTGTGCTTGTTCTACGGCCGGGGGTATTAAAATGCTGCGCGTGGGGATTATCTATAAGGCATTTAGACAAGATATAAAAGGAATGATGCTTTCGCCACACGCGGTTATAGTGCAAAAATTTCATCATATAAAAACGATGTTTATCGAAGATAAGCAGGTACGCGCAGTTTTGATTGTTACCTTAGGGTACCTTTTTCTTTACGGATTGGGCACTCTTGTGGGCGTAGGATTGGGATATCCTTTTTTGGAATCCCTCTTTGAGTCAACCTCTGCGGCTGCCAATGTTGGGCTTTCCTGCGGGATAACCGATACGAGTATGCCGGCAATATTAAAAGTGACCTATATAATCGAAATGTGGGCAGGAAGACTTGAATTAATGTCGGTTTTTGCGCTGTTTGGTTTTTTTGTAGCGTTTGTGAAAGGTAAATAAAAGTGAAAAGTTTATTTTTTTTCATGATCTTGTGTTTAATGCTGATTATTTCCATTTCTTACTGCTATGCTCAGACACCCTCGAGTTTGGAATTAATAAATAATGCCAAGCAGTATGACGGTAAAATTATTACCTATAAAGGAGAGGTCATCGGGGATGTAATGATTCGCGGAGAGTACGTTTGGCTGCATGTGAATGACGGTATTATTGCAATCGGTATTTGGGCTCCAAAGGCGATGATCGGAGATATTCGCTATGCCGGGGATTATCATAAAAAAGGAGATATTGTAGAAGTTTCTGGGATATTCCATCGAAGCTGTTTGGAACATGGGGGTGATTTGGATATTCATGCCTCTGAAATAAAGAAAATAACTCCGGGGAGTCTGGTTATTCAGCCAGTTAGCAGAAAAAAAGTTTGTATTGGAGTTTATTCTTTAATACTCGTTTTGTTATTCTATGCATTAAAGAAATTTTTTCAGAGCAAATAACAAATAAATAAACAAACAATAATCAAACAATCAGACACTTTCCTGATTAGGATAGAAACTGTTTGGTTTGTGTCTTAAGCGTTACGGCTTGGAACCGTGGCGCTTTTTTTGACCTATTTACAAAAAGGAAAGGGTGCCTTGGAATGTCGTTGCTTTGCGGTTAATTGTTTGTTAAAATAACTAATCGTAAGAAATTGTTTAATGTTGTTTAGGAGACAGAATGAAAGAAACCATCCTAATCGTAGAAGATGAAAAAGATATAGTCAAGATGTTGGACTATAATTTAAAAAAAGAAGGGTATAAAACTTTAGTTGCCCATGATGGAGAAGATGCCCTGGATATGGCGAATACAAAACTGCCTGATCTTATCCTTCTGGATTTAATGTTGCCTGGAGTAGATGGCCTGGAGGTCTGTAAGGAGCTAAAATTAGAAAGAAAAACAGCATCCATTCCGGTCATTATGCTTACAGCAAAAAGCCAGGAATCGGATAAAATTGTAGGCCTGGAATTAGGTGCTGACGATTATATGACTAAACCTTTTAGTCCCAGGGAACTTATTGCCAGGATAAAGGCAGTGCTTCGCCGCGGCAAAGAGAAAGAAAAGCTCCCCGAGGTGATCAAGATAGGAGGCCTGGGCCTGGATTTCTCTAAAATTGAGGTAACCGTAAAGGGTAAACAGGTTGAGCTTACTTCCAAGGAATTTGAACTCTTAAAAACCTTGATTCAAGCTAAAGGCAGAGTTTTGTCCCGAGACTACCTTTTAGATAATATCTGGGGTTTTGACCATGCAATGGAGATTCAAACTCGCACTGTAGACGTGCACATCAGGACGCTACGTAAAAAGCTAAAGAGCCAAGCAAGGCGTATTCTTACTGTGAAAAATTACGGATATAGATTTGAATATGAAGATTAGCTTTAAGCTGAAGCTGATTTTTTCTTATATTTTTGTGATTCTGGTTTCTTTTGGATTCATCGCCTTCTTTTTAGATAAGAATCTAGAAGAAAATTCCCTCCGCAATATCCAATCTTCTCTGATAACTCAGGCTAATTTAATTGAAGGCCAGATTGCTTCTGATCGCCTAAGGCAAGAAGATGCCCCGTATTTAGAATCTTTAGTAAAGGCTTTGAGTTCAAAGACAAAGTGTCGCATTACTGTCATTAATAACAAAGGCAGTGTTCTATCCGATTCTGAAAAATCCCAGGAAGAAATTACGCAGATGGAAAACCATCTTTATCGTCCGGAGGTAAAAGTTGCCTTAACCGGCAGTATCGGCATTGACACGCGTTATTCTTCTACCCTTAAGATAAATATGTTATATGTTGCCTTGCCTATCAAAGATAAGACCGGAATTACCGGAATACTAAGATTATCTCTTCCTTTAGAAAGCGTACAAAAGACAGCATTTGTAATTAGGAAGATAGTGCTTATCGGGTTGTTTTTTGCGCTTGCGCTTGCCTTTGTTTTAGGTTCTATTGTGGCAGGCCGCACTATCCAGCCGATTAATAGGATGATCCAGATCTCCCATAGATTTTCCAAGGGCGATTTTAGCCGTAAGATTATACAGGTCTCCAAAGATGAAATAGGAGAACTCGCAGTCACCTTAAATAAAATGGCTCAAGATATAGAGGATAAGATTAAAGAGGCCAAGGCGCAGAATCAGAAGCTATCTGCTATTTTTAACAGCATGATTGAGGGTATAATCGTTGTTGATAAAACATCCCGTATAATCTCCGTTAATCCAACTATAGAAAAGATATTTAGCGTTTCAAAAAAAGAAATCGAGGGAAGGGCTTTTCTGGAAGCAATACGCAATAATGATACCTACGAAATCATAAACAGTGTTTTGGCTAAAGGAAAGCCTTTATCGGCAGAGATAAGCCTGATTTTGCCTGTACGTAAGATTTTCGAAATCAATGCCACGCCGATTTTCGACAACAATATTGTTAGCGGATGCCTGATAGTGCTGCATGATATCACCGAGATAAGAAGGCTGGAGACTGTACGAAGTGATTTTGTAGCCAATGTTTCTCACGAATTAAAGACGCCGCTTACTTCCATAAAAGGTTTTGTGGAAACGCTTCTTGAAGGTGCGTTAGGCGATAAGGAGAATAACCGTAATTTCTTAAAGATTATCCAGGATCACGCCGAACGTCTTAATAGTTTGGTTGAGGATCTGCTTTCTTTATCGCATCTTGAATCAAAAGAAATAGTGCTTAATAAGAGCAATTTTAATTTAAGACTACAGCTTGAAGAGGTCATTTTAGGATTTAAGTCGCAATTGAAAAAGAAGGGTATAGAGATTAAAAATGAGTTACCTGCCAGCATTTCGATAAATGCTGATAAAGATAGGATAGAGCAGGTGCTTACTAACCTCATAGATAACGCAATAAAATTTAACAAAGAAAAAGGTTCTATTTTCATATATGCTCAGGAAGTAGATGGAAAAATTAAAGTCTTTGTAGAAGATTCAGGAATCGGTATTCCGGAAAAAGATATCTCCCGCATATTTGAGCGTTTCTACCGCGTAGACAAAGCGCGTTCGCGCGAACTAGGCGGAACCGGCCTTGGGCTTTCTATTGTAAAGCACATTGTCGAGCTACATAGCGGCAGTGTAGGAGTAGAAAGCACTGAAGGCCTCGGTTCAAAGTTCTGGTTTATTCTCTCCAGGTAGCCGCAATAACCCAAAAGTTTTACTCACATTTTACTTACCCTTGAAGCAGATTTAATGTCTTCATTATATACTCCTTTTAAGAATTGAAAGAAAGGAGGTGGTATGTTAAATGTATTTGGTTTGTTGTACATATTTAGGATATTAGCTGAATTGAAAGGCAATCAAGATTGCGAAAGGAGAGAAGATGAGGAGGATAAGTTTTATATTGATTGGGTTTATCCTGATGTTAACAGGCAGAGTCCTTGCCTACGATGAAGGAGATTTTCAGATCTGGAATACCGATGTAGAAGAGATGCCGCTTAAGAAGGATCTTAAGTTGGTATTTGAACAGGAGTTCCGTTGGGGCAATGACGCAAGCGAGTTTTGTTATCAGCATTATGACGCAGGTTTAGCCTATACGTTGAATAAATCCTGGATTATAGGCGGCGGGTACCGTCAGATATACGCTAGGACTGCTGCTAATAAGCCATGGCGTCCGGAGGCTGATCCATACTTATTTTTCTCTTATTCCGGGGAACTTGCAGGGTTTAAGTTTGATGACCGCAACCGCTTTGAATACCAGTATTTTAGTTATCAGGCTGATACCGGAAGATACCGTAATAAGCTTACGGTTAAAGCCCCTTGGAAATTCACAAAGTTGGAAATACAGCCGTTTGCATCTGATGAAATCTTCATTATGATCGGAAACGGCCAGGGTTTGAATCAGAACAGGTTATCCGGAGGGGTTGGTTTTACAATTACAAAGAACATTAAAGCTGAACTTTATTATATGCTTTTGAGTTCAAAGAGTAACAGTATCTGGAAAGACTATAATGTATTCGGAACTAAGGTAAAAGTAGCTTTTTAAATTTTACATAGATTTTACATTAGTTTCACATAGATATAATATAGGTAAGATATACTATCAACAAAATGGAGGAAGATATGTTAAAAAAATGGGCACTTGTTTTAATCATGGTTATATTCGCCACCTCTGCATTTGCGGCAAAAGATAAAAATTCAATACAGGTCAAAGGTTCTGATACGATGGTTAATTTAGGCCAGGCCTGGGCTGAGAAATATATGGAGAATAACAAAAGTGATTTTGTAGCAGTTACAGGTGGTGGTTCTGGCACAGGGTTATCAAGTCTCATAAGCGGCAGTTGCGATATCGCGATGAGCTCAAGAAACATCAAAGAA
>JAPLMA010000070.1 GCA_026387255.1 Candidatus Omnitrophota bacterium
AGGCTAAGGTGATGCGCCGGAATCGTCAAAAGCCTAAAAGTATTAAAAGAATGATCTTAGAGGATAAGCGGCGCCACGCGCAAAAGAAGTTAGTGCGTAGAAAAATTAATGAGATTGAAGTTGCATAAATATTTTCTTGTGCTAGAATAAGCAAATATTAAAAAGGAGACCAATATGGCAGGAGGCGTAAGTTTTATCGGCGGATTAATTTCATTGGTTTTAACGGTTTGGTTTGTTGTTTTTAGCGTCCTAGTAATTCAGAAGCTGGATAAAGTAATCGAATTGTTAGGAAAGAAATAAAATAAATTTCGTATTAATTCAGTTTTACGTGTAGGTAACAGGCATGCCTGTTACCTACCGATGATAATTAAAAAAGTTTATTAACAATAGTTGACTTGTGGAATTAACTATCGTATAATCTTTAAGAAAGGGAGGTAGAAATTTGGTTTTGGTAAAGGAACAAAAGGCAAAATTAATTGATAATTTTAAGGTGCATTCCAGAGACACGGGAAGCGCGGAAGTGCAAATAGCGATTTTAACCGAGAGAATCAATGATTTAGGGCTCCACTTTAAATTACATAAAAAAGATCTCCATTCTCGCCGCGGGTTGCTGCTATTAGTAAGTAGGCGCCGCAGACTCCTCAAGTATCTTAAGGATAAGGATATGAAGAAGTATGAAGAGATACTGGGTAAACTTAGCTTGCGGAAGTAAATTCCAAAAGAGTCAATCCATAAAAAGAAAGAGTAGGCATGGAAAATAAAAGTTTAAAAATTAAATTTGGTAAAAATGATCTTATTTTAGAAACCGGCCGATTGGCCAAGCAGGCTAATGGTTCAGTGACGATTACCTACGGGGCAACCGTGATTTTAGTTACCGCTTGCATGTCTAGCTCGATTAGAGAAGGGCAGGATTTTTTTCCTCTGACGGTTGAATATCAGGAGAAAACCTATGCCGCCGGCAGGATTCCCGGGGGATTTTTTAAGCGTGAGGGCAGGCCTTCAGAGAATGAAATTTTAGGCAGCCGTCTTATTGACCGGCCGATCCGTCCGTTATTCCCCGAAGGATTTTTAAATGAAGTTCAGGTTATGGCAATGGTTCTTTCCAGTGATGGAGAGAACGATCCGAATGTCCTGGCATTGATTGGCGCAAGCGCAGCTCTGTCTATTTCCGATATTCCTTTTAATGGCCCCTTAGCTAGTTGCCGGGTCGCCAGGATAAATAATGAGTTTGTGTTAAATCCTACCTATGCGGAGATGGCGAGCGCGGATTTAGAAGTAGTAGTTGCCGGCAATAGTAATGGCGTAGTCATGCTGGAGTCAAGGGCTAATGAGGTCTCTGAAGAAGAGTATTTTGCGGCCGTGAAATTCGGGATGGATAGCTTAAAGCCGATACTTCTCTTGCAGGAAGAATTTGTGCGCCTTTACGGCCAGGCAAAAGCCAAGGTTGAGCTCAAATTAATTGATCCGGCTTTAATGGAAAGAGTTGAAGCACTTTCTCGGGAAAAATTAGCCAAGGTTTATAAATTAAGTAAAAAAGAAGACCGTGAAGAGCAAATAGCTTTGTTGACTAAAGAGTTGGAAGCTCAGTTAATC